>CAYZGY010000245.1:0-9930 GCA_964478085.1 uncultured Planctomycetia bacterium | reverse complement strand
CGTCCGCGTCGTCCTTGGCGTCCCGTCGGCGCTTCGGGATCGTCAGCGCGAGCGTCATGAGCTGGTCGTCCCCACCTTGTTGGTAGCCTCCGTCGCCGTTGGGGTCGACTCCGATGAGGAGGCAGTCGCCCTTCCAGATCTCCGCGTCGCGGTCGTACGCACGCAGCACGTCGTCGTCGACGTCGAGAACGAAGTAGAAGTACTCCTTGTCCCAGCCCGTGTAGAGGACGGCCGAGAGGTCTTCCTCGCCGTCGAAGCCTCGCCGTCGACCCGGTGCCGGAATGAGATTGAGATTGCGAGGGAAGGTCAGCAGAGTGCGGTTCGCGTAGGACCACGCGTCGTCGAGGTAGCCGTCGATGATCGGCGCGTCGCGTAGCTCGCGCGTCGTGATCTCGTAGGGCTTGGTCGTCTTCATCGCCTCCTGCTTGATCCCCTCGAGCTGGAAAGCGAGGCGCTCACGGTTCTGCGGGGAGGTCGACGTCAGAACGGCCTCGGACGCGAGCGCACGGTCGAGGAGCGCGATCGCCGTGGCGAAGTCGCGGTTGCGGAAATAGGAAAGCGCGAGATCGCGGATCGTCGCGGCGTTCGAGGGGTCTTTCCGGTACGAGTCGATGAGCTCGAGACGTGCTTCGAGCACCTGCTCGCCCGTCTCTTGCGGCTCACTGCGAAACGTGCAGTCGCCTCCGTCGGTCAGGAGGACGAGATGGCCGCCGAAGAGCGCGCTGCGGTACTGCTTCTTCTCGACGAGGAAGGTGCTGATCGGATTGCGCGGCGCATTGATCACGCTGCCCTTGAGCTTGTCGTAAATCGAGATCGACGGGCTCGGCTCGGGGAAGAGAAGGACGTTCTCGCCAACGTGGACTTCCGGGCGATTCGGCCGCGAGAAGAAGTTGCCGAGGTGGACGTCGCGCTGCGGCCACAGCGTCGCGACACTCGTTTTCCTCCGACCCGGGATGCGTCGCGTCTCGAGACCGAGCAGGCGCAGCTGGTGTCCGCCGAAGAGAACGAAGAGCTGCGCGCCCTCGCGCTGAATCCAGAAGCGCTGAACGTTCGGCGGGAACTGCTCGTAGCGCCAATCCTCGCCGCCGTCGTTGAGCCGGATCGCGACGAGCGACCAGCGTCCTGCGTCTTCGAGAGCGACGACGACCTCGTTCGCTGCGTCCTTCGAGTAGAACACCTTGTGAATCGCGGCCGGCTTCGCGGCGAAGCTCCAAGCGACGCGGCGAGACGCCAAGTCGAGCAGGAGCACTTCGCGCGAGAGCGGCATGATCACATGTCCGCTGCCGACGGCGATCGGATCGTGAATCTTGCGCGCGAAGCGACGGTCCCGCTTGACGTCGAAGATCGCCTGGGACGGCAAGCCCGCGTCGGCCGAGAACGCGTGGTATCGCATCGACAGCTGCGAGAGCACGAAAACCTCGCCGCGTGCCGCAATCGGCGGGTTGAGTGTCGGGTCGAACGCGAGCTGACGCTCCCACAGGGAGCGTCCTTCGAGATTGAAGCAGAGGAGCCGTTTGCGGCTCGTCGTCGCGAAGATCTGCTCTTCGGTGATCAGCACTCCGCGGAGCTTTTCGCTGAGGACCGGAAGAGGGTCGTCGGGGGAGCGCGGCCGATCCGGAGCGGAGTCGTCGGGGAACGGGATGTTCCAGATGACGCGTCCCTTCGTCTGGTCGATCGCAAAGATATTGCGATGATCGGAAAGGATGAGAAGGTCGCCGACGAAACGACCGCGAAGCTCGCGAGTACCGGTTCGTACGAATCGTGGGCTGTACCGCGACGTGTCGAGGAAGAACCCGGGCACCATCGAAAAGTTGATCGTGTAGCGTGTCGAGCCGACCGAGAGCTCTCGGCACTGGAGGGCCTCGCGCGTCTGCGTGAAGAACGTGCCACGCGCGCTCTCGGGCCACTTGCCTTCGGGTCGGAGAAACTCCTTCTCGCGGGCGCCTTCGAGGTCCGTCGGCGCGCGCCAGGCCATCTCGAGCGGTGTTCGTAGCCGATCAAGATGGTCCGGCGTGATCTCTGCGAGACCGGGATCGCGCAGGCGGCGTTCCAGGTAGGCGCCCACGGTCTCTCCGGGCTCCATGCCGGGAACGTCCGTTGTCGTCGCCGTCTCGTGCGTCGCGAGGATCTCTTCGTAGAGCTGGCGCGCCTCGGCGCGTCGCCCACCTTCGTAGAGGAGTTGGCCGGCGCGCAAGCTGTTGCGGATGGTGTCCGCGCGATTGGGAAAATCGCGTCGGCGGCGCAAGAGTGCGCGAGCAGCCGGGAGCGTGTGCCCGTGATCGAGGTGCGCCGCGGAGAGCTCGGTGTAGGCTCCGGCGGCGGCGTTCGTGAACGGGTAGCGCTCGAGCAGTTGGCGAAACGCGTAGACCGTACCTTGCTGCTTCGCTTTCGCGAGTGCTGCGTTGGCTTCGTTCTCGATGACGACGAATGGCGTCTTGAGATCCCCTCCATCGGCCTTCGCGCGAAGGGCGCGGATTCGATGGCGCGCAAAGGTCTTCGCGTCGACGGTGAAAAGATCGTCGAGCTTGCGCGTCGCTCGCTCGCGCGTCGCGGGAGAGACGCCGACCGGATTCGCGGGGTCTTGAGTGTTCACGGGCTGCTCGAGCGTCAGCTCGAAGGCCTTGTGGTAGGCCGAGGCCGCCGCGGCGAGATCACCGGCCTCCTCGAGAAAGAGTCCCAAGTCGATCGCGGCATTGACACGACGGGCGGGCTCGTTTTCGAGTCGGATACGGTAGGCGAGAAGGTCACCTGCCTTCTCCGATTCCGCCTCGTCTGTCTTGGTGCGGTTCGCCGCACGCGCGAGAACTTCCGAAACCTTGACGTGCAGTCGATCGAGCGGCGAGTTCGCTTGCGGTGGGACCGGCTTGCCCGCCGACCATTTCGTGAGCGAGTCGAGAGCCTCGTCGACGTCGCCACGACGAGCGAAGAGATGAGCTCGCTTGAGCCAGTACGCGGCGTCCTTCTTCGACCGTTCCAGGCGAGCGCGAGCCGAGACGAAGTCGTCGTAGATCGCGAAACCGCCGGGGTCGACCACCGCGAGGCGATCACCGACGAGAACTAGATTGCCGCCCGCGCCGTCGAAGTCCCAGAGGTCGTGCCCAGTCTCTTCGCCGTTCTCCGCTTCGAACGTGAGAAGAGAAGAACGCGTGCTGACGAGCAGTCGATCGCCGGTGACGAGCGCCCGACCCTGTGGAGTGCTCGAGAGCTTGCGTCGCCAGAGCGTGCGGCCTTGCGTCTCGTCGGAGATCCCGATCGCGCTCAAGTGACGACCTGCCAGGAAGCAGCGGCTCGCGTCGCTTCCGATCAAGGTCGAGTGGGCTTCTCTTCGGGTCTGCCAGAGCGTCGCGCCGCTCTCGACGTGGAGAGCGAGTAGGTTCGTCGAGTCTTGCGGTGCGACGAGAATGCGATCTTCCGAGAGCTGGAGAATCGGATTCGGGTGCCACCGGTCCTCGTTGCGAATCGCTTCGCGTTGCCCTCTCGTCGTCAGCGACTCGTACTCTTTGATCCAGAGGATCACGCCGTCGTGGACGTCGACGCTCGCGACGAAGCCGAGGTTCGTCAGGTGGAGAACTTGTCCGCCGATGATCTTCGGAGGCGACGCGTTCGCGCCGAGCCCGAGGTAGCCCGAGCTGGCCGTCGAGCCGAGGAAGGTCGTCCACGAGCTCGATCCATCGAGCCCGATCCGGACGAGGTAGCAGAGGAGGTGCTGCCCCGATCGTACGTGGACGGGAAAGATCGCGGATCCGTCATGAACCGCGCCGACTCCGACGATCGGAGTTCCTGCCTGGTCGGCGTCCTCTCGATCGTCGTTCGCGTCCGGTTCCTCGTTAGCGTTCGGAGCATCGTCGTCATCGCCTTCGGGCTCCTCGCCGTCCGCGTCGTCGTCACCATCTTGGCCGGCGTTCCCGTTCGCCGGTCGCTTCGGCGGCGTCACGACTTTCGGCGTCGATCTCGCGAGCATGCGTGTCGGGTGGATGATCAGTCGCTGCTCGTCGAGGTCGTAATGCGCGTAACGCGACCAGAGCCAGTCGCCCGTGTCGAGCTCGACGGCCGTGATCTCGCTTCCCTGGACGAGCAGGGTCGTGCCGTCGACCGTGAGGGGAACACGCGGGATCGTGTAGCCTCCGTCGCTCGCACCGAGCGGGAGCGTCCAGAGGAGGCGACCCGACGTCAGCTCGTACGCGACCGCTTGACGATCGTGCTGGAAGAGGACGCAGCCCTCCGAGGCCGCCGCGTGAAAGGGGATCGGGACGTCGATGCCTTCCGAGATCGATCCGTCACGTTCGCGTCGACGTTCGGCGACGAATTGGCGAAGGTCGTGATCGCCGGCCTCTCGCCGCCAGACGTCGGTTCCGAGTCGAAAGGCCGAAACCGAGTCCTCGTCACCGGGTCGCCCGGCTCGTGAGGTCTTCTGCGCGTAGGCGACGGGGTCGAGGAAAGGGCTCGTCGTGCGCGTCTCGTGTTGCAGGTACGCCCGCTCGAATCTCGACAGGGAGGCGGAGTCGTCGAAGACCTCGATGGGCTCGTCGGTGCCGCCCGTTCCGTCCTTGCGGATCGAAGCGATGACGCGACGCGCGAGCGCGAAGACCTCTGTCTCGTCGTTCGTCCCCGTGACGGCGTCGCGGATCTTCTCGACTCGTGCCTTGGCGGAGTCCGCGTCCCCGAGGGCTTGGTCCGCTTGGAGAGCGACGAGCAAGGCACGAACCCGGTCGGCCGGGTCGATCTTCGGTCGTGCGAGGAGGAGCTCGCTCACTCGACGCGCTCCGCTCCAGTCGGCGACGAGCAGTCGATCGTCGATCTCCTCTCGAAGCGCGTCGACGTGGAAGGACGATTGGGGGAGGTCGCGCAAGATTCGATGCCGTAAGGCTCGACGGGTCGCGTTCGTCAGATCGCCCTGGGTGTCTTCCCACGTCGTGCGGACGGCGCCGTCAAAGGTCGCTGCGAAGCGCGCGGAAAACTCTTCGGGGAGCTTTCGTACGTAGCGTGGGAGAAGTCGGCGGACGCCGAGCGAGATGCCGGCGCCGTTCGAGATGACCTCGTTTGGGGCGGATCCGACAGGATCCCCTCCGACAGAGTTCCGTCCTTTCGGATCTCCCGTGAGCAGATCGAGGTTCTTCTCTAACGTGGTGACGACGCGCTCCCAATCCTCCGCTTGGCTCGCCGCATCGAGTTGGCTCCAGAGAGCTTGACGGTCTTGCGTCGTCGGAGGGAAAACCCCGGGGCCGGTCGTAGCGCTCGCGGCGTCTTGCGCAAAGAGGGACGAGCGCGTGCTGATGCTCGACAGGGCGATGAAGGCCAGGGCGAGGGCGAACGTGGTCGGACGAGGTAGCGTTTGCATGACGAACCGTCGAATCAGGGTGAAGAATCCCCGATCTCGTAGGTCGGGGCGCCTGGCAGCTTCCACCGCTTTTATAGGCACCCTCTGACGGAGCGTCAAGAAACCGCGACCCCGTTCCACCCCCATGTGCTTACCCCTGTCCGGTCTCTGCCTGCTCGAGGGGACGACTCTCGGGCGTCTCCTCCGAGCGGCTCGGTCGATTCGCGTCGAATTCGCTCGTCGAGAACGACCGCGAGTCCTGGGCATCCATCGTGCAGAACAGCCACGAAAGCGTCGCGGCGAGCGTCGGGATCGGTGATCCCTGCGTCGCGATCGGATGCGAGTTTCGGTAGAAGAGGAGGAGCAGCAGAGGCTCCTCGTGCTTGCCGTGAAACGGGACTTGGAGGACCTTCCACCACTTCCTCGCGAAGTGCGTGGAGATCGGTTGAACCGAGAGATCCCACAGCCTCAGAGGGCTCTCCCCGGATCCTCGGTGTGTCGAATCCGCTTCGTTCGACTGCCAGAGGTCGCGAGGCCGCGGCGGGGAGAGGAAGCCCCAGGATTGTCGGTAGGTCCACTCGTGATGGTCGTCTTGCTCGATGACGAGCGCGGCATCCGCACCGAAGTCTTCGTGGAGTAGCTCCCAGACGGCGCGCAGCCCGACCTCGTCGAGCGGTGAGCCGCCGTAGGTCGATACGAGCCGGTTCATCGATTCGTAGACCGGCAGCCAGTGAGCGTGGTCGTTCTCGAGCTCGGTAAACTGGACTTCGTCCGCGTCCGCGCCGTCGTCGTCGAGCCCTCCTCTCGGCTCCGACTCGAGCCGGAAGCGCCGCGCCTCGAGCGCCTTCTCGACCGTCATCAAGAGGTCTCGATCAAAGTCGAGAATCGGCTTCGTGATGTAGTCGAACGCGCCGTGCTTGAGCGCTTCGACCGCGGTGTTCATCCCTCCGCAGCCCGTCGCGATGATCACCTCGATCGTCGGGTCGATCTCCTTGAGGCGAACGAGCACGTCCATTCCGGGCGTGCCGGGCATCAGGAGATCGAGGAGAACGAGATCAGGAACGACCTCGCGCTTCGCCACCATCTCGAGCGCCAGATCCCCGGAGCTCGCCGTCGAGACTCCGAAGCCGTGGGTCTCGAAGTAGAGCTCGAGGGCGTTGCGGATAAACAGCTCGTCGTCCACGACGAGAATGTGAGCGTTCTGAGCTGCTTCCGCGGATTTCTGATCCTGCTGGGACATGCGAGGCTATCGTTCGTGATCGTGCTATTGATTTCGAATGAGCTCGTCGATGACGGATTCGATGTCGTCGAGCGGGATGCGACGGAACGAATCGTCCGAGCCTCCGCCGGCCCAGTAGGAGCCGACGTTCTCTTCTGATCCGCTCTTCTGATCGGCGCCACCCGGGCCGAGGGTCTCCTGGACGCGTCCTGCGACCTCCTTGGCGATGGCTTGCGTGACTTCCGCCGGCACGTTGACTTGTCGCTTCGCGTCCGTCGCGAGCGTTTCGAGGTTCTGCTGAAGCAGCGCGAGGACCTCGACGAGTCGTCGATTGATCGTCGATTCGTCGGCGCCCTCGAGGTCGGCGATCAGCGACGGAATCGGAGACGCGCCAGGTGTTGTCGACGCGGAGTCGCTCGACGGTGCGGAGGTCTCGATCTCCTCGACGCGAGAGACCTCTTGCGCTTCGGTGCGCTCCTCCGCTTGGGCTTCGGCCAGCGCTGACGGATCCAGGCCGCAAACAGCCATCGCGGTTTCGACATCCTCCGGTGCGAGAAGCTTCCGAAGCTCGCTGACGTACGCCGTCACGACGTCCCATTCGGTTCGCAGCGAGTCGAGCCACTCGCGCAGATCGCGCACGGACGGCGCGCCGTCCTGCGATTCGATACTGCCGACGATGTCGGAAGGGGATGAACTCATTCCGGCTCCTGATTCGTTCGCACGTCTGCCCTCGCGATGAGGTTTTCGGGCCTCATCGTGTCAGCGCAGACCGACCTTCTGCGCTATGAGAAATCTATCCTAGAGCCCGTCGTTTGTCACAGTGACGCGGTGTCTCGCGGTCGGTAACCGAGAGTCGTCCACAAGCTGGACAAGGAATTCCGTCTCGGGCGAAACGGCCCGATGGCGAGACGCGGAGTTTCGTTGTCTTTCCCCTTCGTTCCGCGATGCTCGACGAGCCCGAACCCCCGGCCTGAGCGACTTTCGAGCGGGCCACCAGCACTCTTCCCGTAACTGGTCTCCCGTCTTTGGCGCGGTCATTGCGAAAGGGTCTCTTCGATCCTTCATTCGCACTTCGCAATCAGCTGGACCGCAACGAGAGTTGTAAGACATGTCGAAGGGAATCTTCTTCCAGGAAATCAGCAGCGACACTTCCGAGTTCCTCCACGAGCTGAGTGACCCGGATCTGGTCCGCGCGCAGAGCATTCCGTCCGAAGTCTCCGCTCATCTGCGGAGCGCGCAAGTCGAGAAGCTCCAGCACAACGTCGAGACGCTTCGGAACAAGCAGAACGATTTCAATCGGAAGATGGACGACTACGTCGGAAACCTCGAACGATTGATCCAGAGTCTCGAGTCGAGCAAGTCGTCGGCTGCGAAGGCGATCGACGCGACCCTTGCGGAGGAGAGCTCCGTGACGCGCGTCACGTGTCAGAGCTGCGAGGACCAGCGCACCTTCGACGATCTCAACGTTCTCTTCGCCCGCGAGTCCGAGGATTCGATCCACCAGCCGACGCAGTGCTACGTCTCCAAGTCCGGCGAGATCAAGAAGGGCGTCTTCTTCTGCTCGAGCTGCGGAGGGGAGACGCTGACGATTCAGTCCAAGTAGGGGGCTTTCGGGAGGCCCCCTCTCGATCGCGCTGCGCGCGCTCGATTCACACCAACCAGCACGGGGTCCAGAATCGCTCCACGTCCAAATCAGGATCTCAAGCCGGGACCGGAATCCCGAGCAGCGCCGCGAGAGCGTCGAGCTTGAACGGCTTGAGCAGGTGGCCGTGCGCCACCTCGAGAACGTTTTCCGGAATCTCTTCCTTCAAGCGGCCCGACGCGAGAATCGCTCTCGCCTCCGGGTCGTTTTGCTTGAGTTGGCGAAGTGTCTCGATGCCTCCCTGGGACCCCTCCATGCAGATGTCGAGGATGACGAAGTCGTAGGGCTCGACCGCGTACGCACGCAGCGCCTCTTCGCCCGTCGCGCAGCAGAGCACTTCATGGTCGGAGAGAAACTCGCGTAGCACCGAGCGGATCGGCCCTTCGTCGTCGACGATGAGGACTCGGAGCTTTTGGGTCGGCTGAGCGTTGTCCGCGGGGAAGCACACGCCGCCTTCGCACGCGAGATCGATCGTCTCGGTCGAACGGGGCAACGTCACGAAGAACGTCGTTCCGCTATCGACTTCGCTCTCGACCGTGATCTTCCCTCCCTGCGACTGGACGATGTTGTAGCAGACGGAAAGCCCGAGGCCCGTTCCCTTCTGCGAACCACCGCCGAGAGCGCCCTTCGTCGTGAAGAACGGATCGAAGATCACGTTGAGGTGCTCGGGGTCGATTCCCTTGCCCGTATCGCTGATCTCGATTCGAACCGAATCGTCCGCTTCCTGGTGAGTGACGAGGACGCTGATCTCGCCGCCACCTTCGATCGCGTGGATGGCATTGAGCACCATGTTGAGCACGATCTCTTGGAGCTGGCCCGGCGAGATCGACGCGACGAGTCCGGGAGACGCTTCGAGCGTCAGGTTGATGCCTTCCGACTCGATCAGCTTTTTGACGAGACAGAACGCACGCTGAATTACGTCGCGGACGTCGGAGGCCGCTTCGAACGAGTTTTGTCGGTGGTACGACGACAGACTGGTCGTCAACTCTTCGGCACGTTCCGCTTGAGTCAGCGCGACGTCCACGAGCTGCTCGAGATACTTCGGCCGCTTCTTCGCGAGCTGGGCGTAGCCGGAGATTCCGGCCATGATGTTGTTGAACTCGTGAGCGATTCCCGAGGCGAGAAGCCCGATCGTCGCCATCTTCTCCTGGCGAACGAGCTCGTTCTGCGAAGCCAGAAGCGCCTCGTTTCGCTGCTCGAGCTCGAGCGTGAGCTGCTTGATACGCAGCGCCGAACGAACTCGTGCGAGGAGCTCCGGGTGCTTGAACGGTTTCGGAATGAAGTCGTCGGCACCCGCGTCGAAGCCCGCGATTCGATGATCGACGGAGCCGCGCCCCGTGACCATCACGATCATGATGTCCCGCGTCTCCGGATCCCGTTTCAGGGCTCGACAGACGTCGAGACCGTCGAGAACGGGAAGCATCCAGTCGAGAAGGATCAAGTCTGGATGCTCTATACACGCCAGATCGACCGCCTCTTGGCCGTCCGTCGCGCAGATCGTGTCGTACTTGTGCTTCTTCAGAAGTCGTTCGATGACGCGAACGATGTCGAGATTGTCGTCGACGACGAGGATCTTCCACGGTCGGTCCGGATGGACCGGGTCATTCGGGCGTTCGTAGCCCGGATCCGCGAGCTTGGACTCTGCCACAGACACGCCCATGTTCTCGACATCTTGCTCGAACGGGTCGAGCTGATCCAGAGCACCGTCGACTGGACTTTCGAAGGGACCGCCCATGATCGTTCCGATTCCAG
>CAYZGY010000244.1:6978-9949 GCA_964478085.1 uncultured Planctomycetia bacterium | reverse complement strand
GTCGCCGGCGCTATGCTCGTGAATCGACGTTCTTAAATGGAACCGTTGACGAACGGCGCGATAAACCCGATCAGGCCACCGAAGACGTTTCCCCAGACGACGAGCCAGCCGAGGTGGTTGCGGATCACATCTTCCATGATCTGCTTGACCTGCTTGGGCGTCAGCTGCTCGAGTCGGCGTTCGAGGAGCGAGCTGACCTCGGTTCGCAGCTTCTTGATGATCTGATCTTCGTCGAGCTCGAAGCCGAGCGAGTCGGAGTCGAGGGAGACCTTGCGGGCCTCCTCCTTGACCTTCGACTCCATCGATTCGATGAAGGAGAGAACGAACTTCGAGACGAGACCGTCGATCGTGTCACGGCCGATGAGGCTGAGCATGCCGCCCATCGGCGAGCTCAAGATCTTGTCGACCTGCTCGGCGAGCATCGGCTTGATGACGTCTTCGTTCGTCAGCTTCTTCCACTGCTTGTCGACGAACTGCTCGACGGGATTGCCGCTGCCGTTCTTCGAGCGGATGAACTCGAGGAGGTTGAGGTCCTTCGTGCGGCTCTGGAGAAAGTCGCGCAGGTGGGCTTCCGTGAAGAACTGCTCGAGGATGAGCTTCTTGATCTCCCTACGAATCTCCGTGAAGCGCGCTTGGATGACTCCCGAGCCGTAGAGGCCAGGGACCTTGTCGAAGAGCATCTTGACGGCGATCGAGTTCGTGATGCCGCCCGAGAACGCGAACATGCCGACGGAGAGGAGGAGTGTCGGCACGGTCCCTTCGACGTCCGCGAAGCCGAGGATCAGTCCGACGACGAGCAGCGTCGCGGAGATGAGGTTGGAAACGGTTCCCTTGTTGAGCACGACGGTCCTTTCGCTGCGAAGCAGAGCAGTTTAGCAAACCAAAGGGGTCGCGCAAGAGCCGCCGAGCGACTATACCGGTCAGCTCACGAACTATTCTGTCGGACCGAATCGATGCTCCACTTCTACAAGTTCTGCCCCGAAGTCTCGCCGCCCGTTCCCGCCAAGGAAATCTATCACCATCCCGAGCCCGGAAAAGGCTGGCCCGAAGAGTGTCCGCCGATCCGGGCGATCAACTCCTTCGGTTGGGACGTGCTCGCGCCGACCGATCTCTGCTTTCGCCAGGTGGACGGCAAGTGGGAGCTCGAGAACCCCGTGACGATGCGCACCGACTGGGTCTTCACACCAGACGGGGAACCGGACGACTACGACGAGGGCGTCCCGCTCGAGCAGCAGAATGCGTGGTTCTGGGAGGAGGACCAAAAGCTGCCGCACGAGATCTCGAAGAACGTCTACGAGAAGATCAGCAACCAGGTGAAGGTCTCGACGTTTCTCTTTCTGCGGACCGATCCGAACGAGCTCCTCGTGATTGGCGACATTCCGAACGTCGAGCGACCCTTCAAGGTGCTTTCAGCGCTCGTCGACACCGACTGGTACCCCGCGTCCTATCCGTGGCACTGCGTCCTCGCGCTCGACCGCGATCAGGAGTCGATCCGCATCGACAAAGGGCAGCCGCTATGCCGGCTCTACACCGTTCGTCGTGATCACTACTTCGCGAAGGAGATGACGCTCGCCGAGTTCGAGGGATTCTTCCAGCGCGGTCAGGACTGGATCCAGACGCACGGACGCGGGGATCACGAAGATGGCACGCGGGACATCACGCGGACGTACGTGAAGCAGCAGCTCTTGTCGAAGTTTTCGGTGGTGGTTTGAAAGGGTCTACCGAATCGTAAGGTCATCGTCGATGAAAATTCGGATCGTTCCTCTCGCCCTTCTATTGCTCACGTCCACGGTCGGATGCGCTATCGCTCAAGAGTTACCGCGACCGCGCGCGCGGGAACTCGGCCTCGGCATCGGCAAGCTCCCCACGGGGCGTCAAAACGCGATTACCGATGTCGACAATGTCCAGGTCGGACACGTAACTTTGAATGAGGGGGAAAACGTCCGAACCGGAGTCACTGTCATCTTTCCGCACCGAGGCAACGTTTTCCGGCACAAGGTCCACGCCGCGATCGTTGTCGGCAACGGTTTCGGCAAGCTCGTCGGGGTCACGCAGGTCGAGGAGCTCGGAACGCTCGAGACTCCGATCGCGTTGACGAACACGCTCTGCGTTTGGCGGGCTGCCGAAGGCTTGGTCGAGCACACGCTCACACAGCCTGGCAACGAAAACGTGCGTTCGGTGAACCCGGTCGTCGGCGAGACGAATGACAGCTACCTCAACGACATCCGCCGTCCCGCGCTCGAGCCGAAGCACATCGCGGAGGCGTACCGTCTCGCGAGTTCGGGTCCGGTCGAAGAGGGGAGTGTCGGCGCGGGGACTGGGACGCGTTGCTTCGGATTCAAGGGCGGCATCGGAACGTCGTCGCGACGCATCGAGAGCGGCAGAAAGGTCTACACCGTCGGAGTTCTCGTGCAATCGAATTTCGGTGGCGAGCTGACCATCAAGGGTGCTCGAGTCGGTCGGGATCTTCGACCGGAATCCGAGAGTTCACCGCGAAGCGAGGAGCAGAAATCGGACGGCTCCTGCATGATCGTCGTCGCGACCGACGCGCCGCTCGACGCGCGCCGATTGAAGCGAGTCGGGCGCCGTGCTCTGCTCGGTCTCGGGGCGACGGGTTCGGCAATGGCCCATGGAAGCGGTGACTACGTCATTGCGTTCACGACGGCGAGAGACGCGGAATTCCTCGCCGATGCATCCCTCACGCCGATCTTCCAAGCGACGCGCGACGCGACCGAAGAGGCGATCCTCAACAGTCTGCTTCGTGCCAGGACGACGACGGGCTATCAGCAGCGCAAGCTCGAAGAGATTCCTGTCGATCGCTTGATCGATCTGTGTCGAAAGCACCGAGTGCTGGAGGAGGATTCGAAGCCGAAGCCTCGGAAGGACTGAGCGCGCTAATCTCGAGCCGATCCTTCAACACCAGAATCCGGCGTCGACGCAGCCGAGCGTGTCGGGATCGAAGTCGGCGTGG
>CAYZGY010000244.1:0-6968 GCA_964478085.1 uncultured Planctomycetia bacterium | reverse complement strand
CAAGTCGTCGGGAGATTGTCTCCGGGCGCTGCCTGGCGCCTTGGGCCCGTTCTGGATGGGCCTGCCTGTGGCGAACATCTGTCCGTGCGAAATCCAGGACACTCCATCGCTCGAGTAGAACGCCGTAAGAGCTGCGTCGTCTTGGCGTATTCTCAGCCAGATCGGAAGCTCGGCGTCGAGAGGGGTCGTCTCGAGGTCTCCCTCATGAAACGAATGGTAGCTGACGCTCGCCCAGCCGGTTTCGAGCTCGAGGCTCATGTCCTTCGGTCGAACGGTCGTGCGAAAGTGCCAGTCGGGGGAGTCTTCGAAACCGAACGTGGAGAAGCGGACGTCGAGACCGGCGATGCCTCCCGCCGAGACTTTGTCGACGCGGACGGTGAGCCCGTAGGAGTGTGCCCTGGCCGCCGGGAGCTCCCGATAGAGAAAGCGAAGCGAGCTTCCTCCGTAGTCGTCGCGCGATTCGTCGCCGTATCCCGGGCTCGCACCGCAGAGCTCGTAGGCGTTCTCGTGGCCTTCGACGACTCGCGCCGCGCCGCCCGTGGCGCGTCGGAGGTCGAGCGTGACGATCGCCGAGAAGACAGCGATCAAGAAAGGGAGCCTTCGGGCCGGAAGAGGTGGAGCGTGTCGATTTCGGAGAGTCATCGCGTGTGCTCGCAGGTGGTGGATCGATCGAACGTTATCAGAATCGTCCTCAGCATCCAGTTCCTGCGCATCGTTGAGCGCGTCCAGCGAATGGAATCTCAGTCCCAGGGTCTCGCGTAACCCCCCCCCAAGAGACGCATCAGAGTCCTGCGGCCAAGCCCACGAAGAACTGCACGTCGGCCACCGGACCCTGCACGAGATCTTCGACGATGCCGAAACGCAGCGCGGCCTTCTCGCAGAGGCGAACGTTGGCTCCGATCGATCCGATCAATCGATCGCGACTGAATATGTATCCGCCGCCATCGTCGATCTGCGCTCCGGCGTAGTTCACTTGGAAGATCCAGCCGAGGCATCGAAACATGCGCCACTCGATCGCGAGAGCAGCGTTCGCTGTGACCGTCTCTACCTCGACGCCGACCTCGTCGAAGAGGCTCGGGTTGTCTTGGAAGGTCGCGTCGGCCGAAGCGAAGAACGAGAAATCTCCGACCGTCTTCTCCGCGAGCAGTCCGGCACCGCCGTCGACCGTGCCGCTTCCGAAGCGATCGGACGAATCACCGGTCGGCAATTGGATTGATCCTCGCGCCGCGAGCGCGAAGGGATGTGTCGACTCGTCCCAGATCGTGTACTTCATCGTGACGGGAAGATCGGCGAGCTTGACCTCGTCTTCCGGGAGTCCTGCGAACTCGCGTCCGTTCGCCCGCGCGGTCTCGATGTAATCCCCGGATCGATTCTCGGTCGGACCTGTGCCCGTGAACTCGTGAAAGTCGGTGATGAACCCGTCGAGGAATCCACCGCTTCCGTAGTGAAACGGCAAACTGACGAGTACTTCCGCTCGCTCGAAGATCCCGTAGCGCGCCGACAGCTCCCACCGCAGAATCTCGCCGTCGCGAATGACGAGGGCCCCGCCACCACGGCTGCTGTGCTCGTGGGACGCGTAGTGGAGCTCTTGCTCGAAACTCCACGCGCCCGGGCCGACCGATACCGCGCGGTCGAGTGTCGCCTGGGGAAACAGCAGCGAGACCGAGTCGACGGACCGAACTCCGAGTGGGCCGTAAGGAACCGTCTCC
The DNA here is from genome assembly GCA_964478085.1 of uncultured Planctomycetia bacterium. Taxonomy (GTDB): domain Bacteria; phylum Planctomycetota; class UBA8108; order UBA8108; family UBA8108; genus CAYMLL01. Next base: position 5,259 of record CAYZGY010000244.1, on the reverse strand, counting down.
TCCGCAGACTCCCGCTTTGTCGGGGATTTGTCCGCGGTTTCGACCGCGGTTTCGTCCTCATTCGCCCACGCGCTCGTCACGATCACGGCGAACAACGTCGTGACGAACGTACGAAACCACACCCTCGAGCAAAACCGGGAAGGCTCGGGAAGACCAATCGACCGCAAGCGTTCTTCGCCTCTCTTCGAAAGTTTAGCGGATCGTCGAAAAGATCCGCTCGACCCGCCCCGCGACTCGAGAAGGCCGTCCTTACCAGTGGGACTCCTCGGGCGGCTTGCGTCAAGTTCGATCTGCGTTCGCGTCTGCGGAAGTCGGGCTTTAGCCGCCCGTTGATGAAGTCGATTCGGCGCCCAAGCAGCCGAAGCACTTCTTCAACAGGCTGTCAGGCTACCGCTGAGGTCAGCGATCCTGCTTAGTTAGCGCGTTTTTTCTAAGGTCACGCCCCTCGCTCCGCCGATGTGGCGAATGCCCTCAGGAAGCCTCTGGAAAAAGGACCGTTGCTCCCATGACCGCGCAGCAAGTAGCGCCTCCGATCGCTCTGACTTTCGACGAGCAGTACGTCAATCTCCCCCCCGCCCGACTCTACGAGCTTTCGCTCCAGCACGAAGGCGCCAAGATCACGTCAGCGGGCGCTCTCGCCGAGTACTCGGGAGAGAAGACCGGGCGATCCCCGAAGGACAAGCGCATCGTCCGAAGTGCGGAGAGTGAAGGCGACGTCTGGTGGGGAAGCGTCAATATCGAGCTCTCCCCGGAGAGCTTTCAGAAGTGCCGATCCCAGGTGATCGAGCATCTTTCGGATCAGCTGCGCCTTTACGTCGTCGACGGCTACGCGGGATGGGACCCGAAGCACCGACTGAAGGCACGCATCGTCTGCTCTCAGGCTTACCACGCCCTCTTCATGTACAACATGCTCATCCGTCCGTCGGAGGAGGAGCTCGCGGAGTTCGGCGAGCCGGACTTCGTCGTCTACAACTGCGGAAGTCTCGCGGCCGACGAGAGTATCGAAGGCGTCACCTCGAAGACCTGCGTCGCGGTGAGCTTCGAGGAAAACGAGATGCTCATCCTCGGCACGAATTACGCCGGAGAGATGAAGAAGGGCATCTTCACGGTGATGCACTACCTCATGCCGAAGCGAGATGTCCTCTCGATGCACTGCAGCGCGAACGAGGGAAGGGATGGCGACTGCTCGCTCTTCTTCGGTCTTTCGGGGACGGGCAAGACCACGCTCTCGGCCGATCCGAGTCGTCACCTCATCGGCGACGACGAGCACTGTTGGACGGACGACGGCGTCTTCAACATCGAGGGGGGCTGCTACGCGAAGTGCCTCGATCTCAGTGAAGAGAAAGAGCCCGAGATCTACCGGGCGATTCGCTTCGGATCGATCCTCGAAAACGTCGTCTTCGATGAGCACTCACGCGAGGTCGACTACCACGATAGCTCGATCACCGAGAACACGCGCTGTTCGTATCCGATCGAGTTCATCCCGCACGCGAAGGTACCTTGCTTCGGCGCCCATCCGAAGAACATCGTCCTTCTGACCTGCGACGCGTTCGGAATTCTGCCGCCCGTGAGCAAGTTGACGCCGGAGCAGGCAATGTACCACTTCATCAGCGGCTACACCGCGAAGGTCGCCGGTACGGAGGTCGGCGTCACCGAGCCGGAGGCGACGTTCTCTACATGTTTCGGCGCAGCGTTCCTCGTCTGGCACCCGACGAAGTACGCCGAGCTTCTCGCCGAGAAGATTCGCAAGCACGGCTCGGATGTCTGGCTCGTGAATACCGGTTGGTCCGGTGGGGCTTACGGCGTCGGTTCGCGCATGGATCTCGGGCACACGCGGGCGATCATCGATGCGATCCACAGCGGCGAGCTCGCTGGGGGGACGTTCGACGTCGACCCGGTCTTCGGCGTCCAGGTGCCGACGACGTGCTCCGGCGTTCCGGAGGAGATCCTGACGCCGCGTGCGACGTGGGCCGATAAGGACGCCTTCGACGAGACGGCTGAGAAGCTCGCGCGGCTCTTCCACGAACACTTCGCCGAGTACGCCGACCTCGCTTCGGACGAGATCAAGAGCGCTGGGCCATCTTATTGATCAGCAGGCAGGCCCTTTGATCGGCAAGCAGACCGCCTGATCAGGCGGTGACGCCTTCGTTCTCGGCCTTCTGTACGGCTTCGGTAGCCTTCTCGAAGAGCTCACGCGAGCGACGAGCGAGGCGCAGCTTGCTCTTGCCTTTGCATCGCTTGTAGAGCTGCTTGAGAGTCGTCGCGGCTCGAGCGAGCTCTCCCCGACGCACGCAGTGCTTCGCGTGGAAGTACTCGAACTCGTCCGTGAGCTCGGGCAGGTCCGAGTTCGACGAGATCTCCTGGAGCTCCATGAGGAGCTCTTCCGCTTGGATTCCGCGTCGCGGATCCTCGAGAACGACCTCGAGCTGCGCGAGAACGAGATCGACCTGCTCCAGCGCGTAGCCCTTGCCCGAGAAGAACTTCCGCGCAGCGTCGATGCGATCGGCGTTGTAATTCTGATTCTGCTGCCAGTCGAGGAAGAAGAGCCAGAGGCTCGTCTGCGCTTGAAGCACGGGAAGTTGATGTTCGCGCGCCTCCGCGTCGCAGTGCTCGAGATTCTCACGCGCAGCGGCGAGGTCGCCACTCTTGATTTGCAGCTGCGAGAGAACGATCTTGCACTGGATCGTACTGAAGACGTCGCGGCAGTCTTCCTGAAGGCTGACGGCCCGCTCGAGCACCTGCATCGCGTCGCCCGACTGATCCGCGAAGAGGTAGATACGCCCGAGCGTGCGGAGGCTGTTGGCGATTGACGTGCTGTTGTCGAGCGTCTCGGCGTCCTGGAGAGCGGCTTGTGTCGTCTGGAGAGCCTGTCGGAATCGACCGAAGCGGAGCTGGTAGTCTCCGTAACGCTCGCGAGCCTTCGTCAGCGCGCGGCGGTCACCGATCTCCTTCGAGGTCTCGAGACAAATCTCGAGGTGCTTCTCGGCGTCGGCGATCTCGCCTCGCTCGAGCAAGACGCCACCGAGCGCGCAGTGCGTGGCGCATTCGGCCTGGGCTTGATCCAGACCCCGGAGCATTTCGAGGTTTCGTTGATAGAGCTGCGTCGCGAGCTGTAGCTCTCCGCGGTAGTGGACAAAGTTCGCGATGAAGTTGATCGATCCGATGAGGATCATCTTCTCCTTCGGCGAGCTCGGTTCGCACGCCGAGATCGTTTCACGGCACCGTTCGAGCATGATCTGCGCAGGCGAGTGCCGGCCCGTGAACCAGAGCGTCCAGGCGCGCGGTGCTTCGATCGCGAGAGTGAGGAGCGGCGGCGCGTTCGCGCCCAGCAGATCCTGGGCGCTCGACAGGAGCTTCTCGGCGACTCGATAGCGATGACGCGAGATCTCTACGCAGGCGATGCGACGCATGAGAAGCGCGCGGTCTTGCGGCTTCATCAGCTTCGCGCCGAGCGTCTCGATCTTGCGAAGGTCGTTCATGCAAGCGTCGAGGTCCCAGAGAATCTCGTGCATCTCCGAGAGCTTCGAGAGGCTTTGTACCTTCTTCGCGACGGCGTTGTCCGGCATCGCGTCGACGAGGCGCTGGTGGTAGTCTACCGCGCGTTCGAAGTCACCACGCTCGCGGAGCAGCTCGGCCGCGTCCGGTGCGAACCGGAGGAATCCAGCTTCGTTACCCGACGCGAGCCAGTGCTCGGCGAGCTCGTCCGCGCGACCGCGCCACTGTGGGTACTCTTCCTCGACGTTCTGCGCGATGCGCTGGTGGATCTGTGCGAGGCGGTCGTCAGGGAGACGCTCGCAGAGAGCCTCGCGACTTCCCGCGTGACTGAGGATGTACTCGACTTCGCCGTCCTTCTCGTTCGCCGCGATGAGGTTCTTGTTCGAGAGCTCCTCGACGAACTGATCGAGCTTCTCCGATTGGAAGCGCAGACAGCGAACGAGGACCTTGAGCGGGAGCGGTCGGCCCGAAACGGCGATCCAGTAGAGGATCTCGAGACCCTCCTTTCCGAGGCTCGCGAGCTTCTCCTCGAAGAGATTGCCGAGCGACTCGGGGAGCGAGATTCCTTCGAGAGTATCGGGGAAGGTCCAGCTCGATCCGGAGTACGAGATCTTCTTGTTGTCGAGCAGATTGTTCGAAAGCTCGAGGAGGAACAGCGGGTTGCCGCTCGAGATGCTGACCAGCCGGTTGAGAACCGCATCGGGAATGTCGTCCTGTCCGAAGATGCGACGAAGAAAGTCTCCCGCGACCTCCGGCTCGAAGTTCTCGAGCTGGATCGTCTTGGCGTCTCCGAGCTGGCTCGACTTGCCGTGTGCATCGACGCGACGCGAGACAACGACGAGCAGCTTGCACGTTTCCGAGTTCCGACGGGCAGGGTAGCTCGCCGTGTGGACGAGCTCGAGCGCGAAGCGGGTGACCGTGTCGGACGCGCGGTCGAAGTCGTCGAAGTGGAGAAGGATCGGAACGTCCTTCGCGCACGTCAGCACGATGTTCTCGAGTGTCGACGCAAGATTGTTCGCGTTGTCCTTACCACCATCGTCGAGAGTCTTCTGAAACTCGGCCAAGCCGCGAACGCCACTCGTGCGCATTCCGGCCATGATCGCCTCGGAGACCGGCTGGAGGTTTCCTTCGACCACCGGACCCGACGCGTCGATGAAGACTCCGTCGGAAACCTGCACGTGGCTGCGAAGCTCTTCGACGAGTCGGCTCTTTCCGACTCCCGCGCCTCCTTCGATCACGAGAACGTGATCACTGTCGCCTTCCTTGCAAACGTCGTCGTAGCTCGACTTGAGGGTCTCGTGGTGCGGCCCGCGGAAGAGGAGAGCACCTGCGGTGAGTCGCTTTCCGTTCCAACGAGAGACCTCTTCCGACGCTTTCCAACCGAGTGCCTTGCCGAGAAAATCGAGTGCGGCACCGGCGCTCGGAAAGCGATCGACGGGCGATTTTCGCAGGAGCCGGCTGATGAGCTCCGAGATGACAGGAGGCAGGTCGCGGCGGAACCTCTGGATCGGCGGTGCCGGCTGCTCGAGGTGCATGCGCAGGAGCTTGCGCACGTCCTTGTCGTCGAACGGAACCTTTCTCGCGAAGAGCGTGAAGATGACCGCGCCGATCGAGTAGAGATCGCTGCGACGGTCGGCCGGAACCTTTTGGATTCGCTCGGGCGAAATGTACCGAAGCGTTCCGAGGATCTTCTCCGTCGCGACGTGCTCGCGGCAGATCAGGCCGAAGTCGATGATCTTGACGCGACCGCAGTCTCCGTAGATC
>CAYZGY010000243.1:7296-9960 GCA_964478085.1 uncultured Planctomycetia bacterium | reverse complement strand
GAGCACGACAGGCTCAAGGACGAGTTCCTCGCGAACACCTCGCACGAGCTCAAGACTCCTCTCCACGGAATCATCGGCCTGACGGACAACGTCCTCAGCAAGAGCTACGGAGACGTTCCCGAGCATCTTCACGACCCGCTCGACAAGATCCGCGGCTGCGCGAATCGACTCTGGCAGATGACCGAGGAGATCGTGACGTTCTCGCGTCTCGTGAAGATGGAGAGCGGGGAAGACTCGCCCGTCAGAACCGAACGATTCTCGCTCGCGGAGAGCCTCGAAGAGTCGTTCGTCGATCTTCGGGTCACCGCCGAGCGCAAGAATCTCGAGCTGGAGCTCGCGTTCGACCCCGAGCTCGAGGTCGAATGCTCGCGCCGTTCTCTCGAAGACCTCTTGCGCGTCTTCGTCGACAACGCGACGAAGTACACCGAGGAGGGACGCGTCGAGGTGCTCGCGACTCGCTGGGCGGACGACTCCGAAGTCCAGGGCTTCCAGGTCGCGGTTCGCGATACGGGCATCGGAATCCCCGCGGACAAGCTCGAATCGATCTTCGAGCCCTTCGTCCAGGGATTCGATCACGAGACGCGTCAGCACGGCGGCGTGGGCTTCGGCCTCGCGATCGCCGAAAAGCTGATCGACCGGCTCGGCGCGCAGGTCGCTGTCGAAAGCGAGGTCGGCGAAGGAACGTGCTTCACACTCTTCGTTCCCGAGGAGCCGACCGAGGCGAACCTCGAGGCGCTTCGCGTCGAGTGGCCGGCGCGGGAGAATCTCCCGACTCCGAGTGCACCGCAGTCCCCCGCCGAACGACCGTCGGTCGAAGAGCCCACCGCCGAGCAGCCGGCAGCGATCGATCCGGAAGGAGCTTCCCCAGAAGGATCGCCGGCCGCAGAATCCGTCGCGCGACGCGCGGACGGCGAACGCTTCCGCGTTCTCGTCACGGACGACGAGCCGATCAACCGCGAAGTCCTCCAAGGTGCTCTGCAAAAGGAGCACGAGGTCCTTCTCGCGGAGCACGGACAGCAGTGCCTCGATATTCTCCGATCGGAGCGAGTCGACCTGCTCGTCCTCGACATCATGATGCCGGGCCTCTCGGGCTTCGATGTCCTCGAAGCGATGGGCCGCGAAGGACGGCTCGAGGACACACCGGTCATCGTCCTCAGCGCCAAGACCTCGCCGAAGAGCATCGTTCGCGGCCTCGAGCTCGGTGCCGTCGACTACCTCGGCAAGCCGTTCCAGCGCGAAGAGCTCCGCTGCCGCATCCGCACGCAGCTCAAGATCGTCGAGCAGCGCCACCTCCTCGAGGAGGAGGTCAAGCAGAAGTCGACCGCACTGCAGCGCGCCGAGCAGGCGAACTACGTCAAGACCCAGTTCCTCGCCAACATGAGCCACGAGATCCGCACGCCGATCAACGGCATCCTCGGATTCGCGACGCTCGGCGAGGCGGAAGACGAGATGGACAACGAGGAGCGCCTCGAGCTCTTCGAGAGCATCCGGGAGTGCACCGACTCGCTGATGAACGTCGTCGACGACATCCTCGACATGACCCGCATCGAGTCTCGCAAGCTCGACTTCGCGATCGAGCAGGTTCAGCCCGAGCCGACGATCGAGCAGGTCTGCCAGAGCCACCGGCAGTCGGCCGAAGAGAAGGGCCTGGTCTTCGAGTTCCAGTGCGACGAGCTCGCCGCTCGTCCTATCTGGAGCAACGAAAAGCGCTTACGACAGATTCTCGACAACATCGTCTCGAACGCGATCAAGTTCACCGAGCAGGGATCCATCAACGTCAGCGCAACCGTCACCCACAATGAGGGTTACAACGCGACGTTCCTCGAGGTGGCCGTGCGCGACACGGGTGTCGGAGTCGATCCGGAGCAGCACGAGGAGATCTTCGGAGCCTTCACGCAGGCCGACATATCGATGAGCCGGCGGTACGGCGGAACCGGGCTCGGACTGGCGATCTCCCGCCACATGGCGCGGATGCTCGGCGGAAACGTCACGATCGACAGCGGCGAAGGAGAAGGAGCTACGTTCTTCGTCCGTGTTCCGACCGACTCGCGACAGTTCTGCGAGTCGAACGCCGTCGAAGAGAGCCCCTCCCCCGCCCAGGTCAGCGCCTGATCCAGGGCAAGTTCCGAAAATCTCACAGGAATTCCACGCAGCCGTTTCTTGCGAGCCCCGTGCCTGTGTGGTGAGATGTTCGTCGTCTATTCAGGCGAATTCTGCGGACATCTCCCGGATGGCAAACCCCTCCGAATCCAGACTGGTCGAATCCGTGCAGCAGGCGAGAGCCGGCGACGGTGACGCATGGACCGAGCTCGACGCGCGCATCCGCACGCGAGTTTCGACCATGCCGCTCCCGCGGCACGTCGATCCGGAGGAGGTCGCCTCGGAGACCGTCGCGGACGTTTGGCAAGCCCTTCGAGCGCTGCGAGACGACCAGAAGGTCGTCAATTTCGCGATGACAGTCGCGCGACGCGTCGCCGCTCGCAAGTGCAGCGAGTCGAAGCGACACGCGCAGCTTCCTGTCGAGCCGGTCGCGCCCGACGCGCCCGTCGCCGAGCGGAACGCCGAGAGCGAAGAGCTCCTCGACCGCCTCTCGGGGACGCTCGAAAGTGCCGACCGCAAGCTCTTTCGGCTTCGCGTCCTTGAAACTCTCCGGATACCCCAACC
>CAYZGY010000243.1:4029-7286 GCA_964478085.1 uncultured Planctomycetia bacterium | reverse complement strand
ACGTCGTCGGTGCCTCCCCGGATGAGCTCGCCGACGAGCTCGGCGTCTCGGGCGGCAGACTGCGCAAGCGCACCTTCCGCCTGCGCGAGAAGCTGCGGAACTCGAAGGCTTGGACCGACGGCGCCCGCGCCGGTGGCAAGAGCCGCACGGACATCGTGCCCTCGGAGAAGAACCTCTCCTCCTCAGAGAACATCTCCGAAAACGACCGCCCCGACTGGGATTTCGGGTAAGGCCTCCCCCCCGGACAGAAACCCGCAACGGGTTTCTCCTGAAGCACTTACCCACCTGCTGAAGGCAAAAAGCGGGCCCGATCACGGCATCCGCCGAGATTTTTCTGATTTTGTGGGGAACGCAGAGGCCTCTCGCTCCCACCAAGCGGTGAGGCCAACGTACGCTTCGCGGGCGCACGTCTCGGAGCGACCGAGCTCACACTCGCCGCTTCCGGTCTCGAACGAGGGGGAATCGTGTCGGTCACGACGGCCACGCTTCAGGTTCCTCTGCAGAAGAGAGGCTTTCGTCCATGTTCAGCGCAAGACCAGTTCGGCAGGTGCGGGGGAGAGCACGTCGAGCCGGGTCGGACGCTGAGGCACGAGCTCCGCAGTCAGGAACTGTGCAGACCCGAGCCCCGGTTGCGGCACTCGGATTCTTCCCTCTGAGATCTCGCGGACACAAATACTCAAAACGGCCGACTCCGTCGGCGAAGCCTCGAATCCTCAACATTTCGACCGTCCTCAGCGCCGTGGCGCTTCTCGTATTCCTACCCCAACCCGCCTGGGCGATCCCTTCGCCCGACGTCGTCATCGGCGTCTTCGCGAGCGCCGCTCAGCTGATCGGGCTCGTGACGGTGATGTTGGGTGGAGCGCTCTTTTCGAAGCGGCGTAGCGCCCTCAAGGTCGGCGGCGCCAAGACACAGAACTCGAACGCGCTCAAGTGGTCGTTCCGCGTCGCGGTCGTCTGCCTGTTCGCGTCGGTCGCGGCCAACGTCCTCCAGTACACGAATTCCGTCGACGAGCGCGAGACTCGTCTGCGCCGAAACCTGACCCGCCCCTCGAAAGAGCACGGCGTCGCGGTCGGCGATGCGAACCTCAAGACCCTCTCGTTCAGTGATCAAGCGAAGCGTGAGGACGCTCTGACGACCGAGCAGCTCGCCGAGATCATCGCGACGGAGAATCCGAACATCGTCGACGTCCGCGAGCCCGAAGAGATCGAGCTCGGCCGTCTCGACGGCTCGTGGCAGTTCCGCTACCCGGATCTCATGCTCGATCCTTCGAAGCTCGAGGCCGAGGGTCGTCGCACGATCCTGCTCTGCTTCTCGGGCAACCGCAGCTCGGAGTTGAGCAAGGAGTTCCGCGACACGGGCGTCCCGTGTCACTTCCTCGTCGGTGGTTACGAGAAGTGGATCGCCGAAGGGCGCGAGTTCGTCGGCACGACCGGCGAGCGCGAGCAGCTCCGCGGCCTCCCCCACTTCCCGAATGAGGACGTCCTCCTCGACACGCCCGATGTCGAGAAGCTCGTCGCCGAGGCGAAGGGCTCCGATCAGCCGGTCGTCTTCGTCGACGTTCGTTACGAAGGCGACTTCGCTCGCGCGCACATCCCTGGCGCGATCAACATCCCGCTGCGCAAGCTGCCGACTCCCGAGATGGAGCGCATGCTGCGCGAGAAGATCCCGTCCGGCGCGACCGTCATCGCACCTTGCTACGACAAGCGATCGTCGTTCTACGGCTCGATCCTCGGGCTGCGGCTCTCGCGCCTGGGCGTCGACTTCGCCGGACGTTACACGGTTCCGCACGAGTACGCGGTCGCCAAGTCGGACCGAGCCCACGTCGGCGCGTGGAAGGAAGCGCGCAACGCCGGCCTGATCGGCTCGCTGACCGTCCCTCTGCGCTCGCTGCTCGAGACGCTCGACGCTCACCTCGGCCACTTCGCCTTGGCGGTTATCGCGGCCGTCATTCTCCTGCGTCTCGTCCTCGCGCCGCTGACGCTCAAGAACGAGCGCGATCAGATCCTCCAGCGTCGCCTCGCTCCCGAGCTCGATCAGCTCCGCAAGGAGACGAAGGGTGACTCGGCGCGCCAGTCGCGCGCGCTGATCGCCTTCTACCGCAAGCACAACCTGACGCCGGGTCGAAACCTCTTCGGCTCGCTCGCTCAGATCTTCCTCTTCATCGTCTTCTTCGCGGCGGTCCATGGGGCGGTCGCTGGAACGACGGATGGATTCCTCTGGATCGGCAGCCTCGCCGAGGCGGACCCGTTCTTCGTTCTGCCCGCCCTTCTCGGGCTGCTCGTGATCGCACACCTCGAGATCAACGCGGCGAAGCGCGGTCTTCTCCGCTCGGTCGGACGCATCGCGGCCGCGACTCTACTAGTCTCGATCACGGTCCGACTGCCGGCAGCGCTCAATCTCTACCTCGTCTTCAACGTCGCGCTGATGATGACGCAGAACCGTCTCGTCGCCGCGTCGATCGAACGACGTGCGTCGCTCAAGCAGCGCATCCTCGAGCCCGAGAGGCTCGAAGATCGACACGTGGCCCCGCTGTCGCTCGCGCACCGCGTGCCGGGCTGCGGCAAGAAGGCGATTCGCCTCGCCCAGATGCAGGCCGCGGGTCTCCCGGTGCCGGACGGCTTCGTCGTGACGGCCTCGCTGCTCGGAGCGAGCGGCCAAGATTTCGAGCTTTCGGATGAGGACCGTCGCGAGATCGACCGGCTCTGGAAGCTGCTCGGCGCCGAGAAGGTCGCCGTCCGCAGCTCCGGCCTCAACGAAGACGGCGAGAACCAGAGCTACGCGGGCATGTTCGAGTCTCTGCTCAACGTGCGACGTGAAGAGTTCGAGTCTGCTCTCGAGGAAGTCCACCTCTCGCTGCAGTCGATGCGCGCCGCGGCGTACAGCCAGGCGGCCGAGAAGGCCACCGTGGACGCTCCCGATTCGAACTCGACGAACGCGTTCGTCGACGTCTCGCTCGACGAGCTCGTCTTCGACCAGATCGCCTCTGACGCCGGCTCCCAGATCGAAGAGATCGGTGGCGTCGTCGTGCAAGCGATGGTGAACGCCGAATACGCGGGTGTCCTCTTCACCGAGCATCCCGACGAATCGGGCAGCCTCGCCATCGAGATGGTCTGCGGCCTCGGCGAGTCGCTCGTCAGCGGGCAGGCGACGCCCGAGTCGTACAGCTTCGGCCGCTTCAGCGGCGATCTCCTCGACGGCCGCACCGCACCCATAGACCAAAACCCGCGCAAACCCCAAGCCAAAAAAGTACACAGGC
>CAYZGY010000243.1:0-4019 GCA_964478085.1 uncultured Planctomycetia bacterium | reverse complement strand
CGCCCATGGGCGATCCCGTGGACTTCCGCGTGATCCGCCTTGCCAAGAAGGTCGAGAGGCTCTTCGGCAAGCCTCAGGACATCGAGTGGGCCTACCAGAACGGTCAGTTCCGCCTGCTTCAGGCGCGCGACATCACCGCGGCCTCGACGCTCGGCCAGGCGGCGCGAAGTGTCGACGACGACTGCCCGTGGACCGCACGCGCACTGTTCGAGCGTGAGCGCCTGCGCCTCCTCGAGGGCGCGGCCCGTTCGCTCGAGTCGACGCACTGCGGCGACAGCACGCGATCGGACACGACACGATTCGAAGGTGTCGCCTTCGAGCAGAACGAGCTCTCGGAGCTCCTGCCACGCCCGACGCCGATGAGCTTGTCGGTCATGAAGACCCTCTGGAACGCGGGCGGCTCGACCGACCTCGCGTGCCAGGCGCTCGGGATTCCCTACCGGATCTCAGAAGATGGCTCGCCGATGATCGAGACCGTCTTCGGTGCCCTCTACGTCAACCGCATCGAAGAGGCCGCGCGCCTCAAGAAGGGCCCTGGAGCAGTTGCGTCCTTCCGCCTCACTCGCCTCGCCGAGGATCTCGAAGCGAGCTTCCGTGAGGACTTCGTCCCCGCGTCACTGCGCGAGATTCGTCGTCGCGGGACGATGGATCTCACCCAGCTCGACAACTCCGAGCTCGTGCCACTCTTCCGTGAGTGGCTCGATCGGTTCGTCCAAGAGACCTACGTCCAGGCCGCCCTCATCAACATCGCCGCGGACTTCTACCTGAAGGCCGCCGAGCGTGAGCTCGAGCGCCGTGGCTTCTCGTCGGCCAAGCACCTCTCGAAGGTGCCGGAGACGATCGTCCACAGCGCACTGTCGATGCTCCCCGCGATCAAGCGTGGCGAGCGTCCTCTCGACGACTTCCTCAGCCTCTTCGGTCACCGTGCGCCGCTCGACTTCGAGCTGGCACAGCCGCGATACGACGAAGATGAGAGTTTCGCGCAGGAGCTCGTCTCGCGGGCGTCGACCTCGGCGCATGGATCGGCTTCCCACGGCGACGAGGACGTCTCGGCGGAGCTCGCGGACAGCAAGCTGCTGCGAGTTCTCGTCGATCGAGCCACGCGCTTCCAGGCGCTCAAGGAAGAAGCCAAGCACCACTGCTTGCGTGAGTTCCACCTCTTGCGTCGTGCGCTGCTCGCGCTCGACCGTAGCCTCGGCTCGCGCGGACACATCTTTTACCTGACCGTCGACGAGATCGTGAATCTCATCGACGAGTCACGCATTCTCGACTTGATCACGATCGTTCGTGAGCGGCGTTACGAGGCCGACACGTTCCGCAAGCTCGCCGTGCCGACGTCGCTGACGCTCGTGGATCTCGAGTCCCTCGACGAGACCGGTCGGCGACGCAAGCCGGCAGGCTCTTCGGAGAAGGCCGGCAATCTCGCCGGTACGCTCGTCGCTGGAGACGCGGCGGTCATGGCACCGGCACGCGTCATCACGTCGGACGACCAGATCGACTCGTTCCGCGACGGCGAGATTCTCGTTGCCCGCTTCACCGAGCCGATCTGGACACCGCTCTTCCCGCGCGCAGCTGCTGTTGCGACGGAGGTCGGCGGACGCCTGAGCCACGCCGCGATCGTCGCGCGCGAGTTCAACGTGCCCGCGGTCGTCGGTGTATCCGGCCTCCTCGACGAGGTGCAGACGGGCGACATGCTCCAAGTCCACCTCGATGGATCGATCAGCGTCTGCGAAGAGCGACGTCGAATTCTGCGTCGTGACCCAGGCGACCGATCTTCAGAGGAAAGCGTTCGAAATTCTCGAGGTCAAGCCGACCGTGTAGCCAACAAGCCGCACAAGGCAACTCACGTAAGTGATGAGGCCGATGCGGCTCAGTCCGCTGCTCAGCTAACAGAAGAAGTTCGGACTAAGAGCACTCAACCTGAACAACCAGTTCACTCCGACGATCTGTAGAACAGAGAGAGCGGAGGGCCGTCCTCTCCCCCAACTTCGTAGTCCTCTCGCTCTCTGTCTTTTTCCCCCTTTCTTGCCGATGTCCTTCCTTGTCGAGACCCTGGTGCGCTGCCATAATCGCCCGTCTCGACGAGAAGCGATTTGGCGGACTCCAAGACCTCACCTCTGAAACCGTACGAGACGATCACCATCGTCGGCGTCGGCCTCATCGGCGGCTCGCTCGGCCTCGCGCTGCGCCGTCGGGGGTTCGAAGGAAAGATCATCGGTGTCAGTCGAGCCGAACCGCTCGAGGATGCGAAGGCTCTCGGGGCGATCGACGAGGGGTTTGGCTACGACGACCTCGCTGAGGCGGCCAGACAGTCGGATCTCATCGTGCTGGCGACTCCGATCTGGCGACTCCTCGAGCTCATCCGCGAACTCGGCTCGAACGCGGCGGGCTCGATCAAGCCCGGCACGCTCAAGCGGGGGACAGTGATCACGGACGTTGGCAGCACCAAACGCCACGTGCTCGAGACGGCGGCGAAACACCTGCCCGATTCCGTCCACTTCATCGGCGGACACCCGATGGCCGGAAGCGAAGAGCGCGGCGTCGGAGCAGCTGACCCTCTCCTCTTCGAGAACGCGATCTACATACTGACTCCCGGCGACGACGTGCCGGAGCCCGAAGTCGACCGCCTCGGAGCGCTCGCCGCTCAGATCGGCGCACGCCCGCTCGTTCTTCCCGCCACTCAGCACGATCGCGTGGCCGCAGCGATCAGCCACCTCCCCCAGCTGCTCGCCGTCGAGCTCGTCAACTCTCTCGACGACCTCGGCGACAACAAATCGCACGCCGTCCACCTCGCCGCCGGCGGCTTCCGCGACATGACTCGCATCGGCTCGAGCCCCTTCGACATGTGGAAGGACATCTTCGAGACGAACGAGGACGAGATCCTCGCCGCGCTCGAGAAGTTCATCGAGCGCCTGCGGGCGAGAAGAGGCTCGTTCGACTCCGATGCTCTCGCGGATGCGTTCACCGCATCGAGCGAGACACGTGCCGTCCTCCCCAAAGACACGAAGGGCTTCCTCACGCCGCTCTGGGAGCTCCGCGTCTTCGTCCAGGACAAGCCCGGAATGATCGCCGACATCTCGGGCATGCTCTTTCAGCACTCGATCAACATCAAAGACATGGGCGTCGTGAAGGTCCGCGAGGGCGAGACGGGCAGTGTGCGACTCGCGTTCGGCTCGAAGCAGGCAGCCGAAAGCGCGCTGGAGATTCTGAGGGACGCGGGGTACACGGCGCGGTTTCGGGAGTGATACAGTTCCCTGCACAGGCGCGTGCTGGAGTTCCTTCGCCCAGGAGAGACTCGCATGCAGCGTCCATCGACGTCATCGGCTCTGATCCTCACGGTCGTCGTCACGGTCGTCCTTTCGGTTTCGGACGCCGAGTACTCTACCTTCCATCTCTTCTGTGGCGGCTGCCAGAGATCTTGCTTGGATGCCGGAGACGTCAACGACAACGGTCACGTCGATCTTTCCGATCTGATCAGCGGGCTCATAGCGGTTTTCCAATCCGACTCGCACAGCATCCCGATCCCACCACCGTTTCCGGATCCCGGCACTGATCCAACGCCCGACGAAGAGATCTACGCGATACAGATCGCGGTTCGCTACGATCCGGAGAAGTTCGTCCCGTTCATGAATGAAGACCCTCCCCTCGAAAACGACCTTCCGACGAAGTCGAGCGTGAGCCTTCCGAGTCGCTCCGTGTGAATCCGTTCAGTGACCATGCTCCGCGAAAGCGACCGGATTTGATCGTAGGGCTTCTCGTCGAGCTGGCCGAGCGAGCGGGATACCGACGAGACGCTCGGCAACCTGCTCGAGCCGACCGTTCTGAGAACGAGTGGGTCGTCACGGTAGCAGTCGAGGTCCCGCAGGCGACGCCACCCGAGAATCAAGTGGACCGTCAGCAGCAAGAGGATGCGGTGGGGTTCGTAACCCGCTGACGAACGAATGCGACAAGGCCCGAGAAGGAAGTGAGGGATTGATCTTCGAGCTGGAGCTCTGGTATCTCCCTGGTCGGGGCGTGGA
>CAYZGY010000242.1:0-9963 GCA_964478085.1 uncultured Planctomycetia bacterium | reverse complement strand
CACCTCCTCCGACATCCTGAAGGCGAACACTCGTGCTCAGGAGGGAAGTGCCCATCGAGAAACCGACCCAGCTCCTGCTGACGCTGAAGTTTCCCGACCAGGAGGTTCAGCTTCCCGGCGACAAGGAGAAGAGCGCGGAGGCGAACGATGAAGGGCGACGTTGATCACCGAATCTTGCCGCTGCACCTCGCTCGCAGCGCGATCGTGTACATTCGTCAATCGACGCCGGAACAGGTCCGAGGCAATCCCGAGAGCACCCGGGTGCAGCTCGGACTCTGCGAGAAGGCGGTCGCCCTGGGGTGACGATCGGCTCATGTCATCCAAGACGATCTCGGGGTCTCTGCCGGAGGCTACGTCGACCGTCCCGGCTTCCAGGAACTGCTCACGCGTATCGCGACGCGCGAAGTTCGACACAGGCGAGCCTTGCTCGAGGACTTCGCCCGCATTCTCGTACCGACGCCTACTCGAAAATATTCTCGTTCACCTCGACCCCGAGACCCGGCTTGTTCTCCAGCGAGACGCGGCCGTTCACGGGCGCAGGCTCGCCGTGGAAGATCGGCTCGATCTCGACGTCGGGGAGCGCATCCCAGCACGGCAACGGAAAGTGCTCGACCATCGGCACGTTCGACTGGGAAAGCGCGAACTGAATGTGCGTGATGCCGTACGCGTGCGGAATGAGCTCGACGCCTGCCGCTGACGCGAGCGCGGCGATCTTGCGCGCCTCGGTGAAGCCTCCGCAGCGACGCAGGTCGGGTTGAATGATGTCCATCGCACGCTTGTCGATGATGTCCTGAAAGCCGTACCGCGTGTACTCGTGCTCGCCTCCCGAGATCGGCGTGTCGGTCTCTTCACGCAACTTCGCGTAGCTCGTCAGGTCGTCGGGCACGAACGGTTCCTCGACCCATGAAAGCTTGTAGGGCTCGAGTCGCCGGAGCATCTTCTTCGCGTAGACAAAGTCCCAGCCCATGTACGCGTCGGCCATGATCTCGATGTCGGGCCCGACGGCCTCGCGCGCGTTCGCGATGTGGGCCTCGTTCTCGGCCATGCCGCGCACTCCGTCTCCGGGGCCATAGGGAAACCGCATCTTCATGGCCGTGTAGCCCTGAGCGACGTAGTCCTTCGCCTCCGCAGCCACCTTGTCCGCCCCGACTGGATGGAGCGCCGATGCGTAAACCGGCACCGAGCTGTGAACCGGCCCGCCGAGAAGCTCGCAGACCGACTTGCCGCTCGCCTTTCCCAGCAAATCCCAAATCGCGATGTCGATCGCGCTGATCACCTGCAGCGCGATGCCCTTGCGGCCGTACGGCAAGGTCGCGCGGTAGAGTCGATCCCAGAGGCACTCGACGCGCGTCGGATCCTCGCCGAGCAGCAGCCGACGCAAGTGGAGCTCGACGATGCGCTCGGCTGTGCAGCACCCATCCTCACACCACCCCTGACCGACGACGCCGTCCTCATTCTCGACCTCGACGACGGCCATGCCCGAATCCCAAAACCAGCTACCGCGCGTCGATTGATAGTCGCGGTGGATGTCGAGCGGGGTAACGAGCGGCAGGGTCTTCTCACGCTCGGCGAGATGTCCCCAGATCGATCGGTCGGCGTGGCGGACGCGAACGGCGGTGATCTTCACGGGTGGAGCCCAGGATGTTCGAAGGGTTGCTGTCGGCGTGCGACAAGTCGAGCAACCCGATCCGGTGGGCTGCTAGCTCAATCGCCAGCGATCGGAACCGGAGCGAATTCTGAGGTCCGCAGGTGCGCGATGCGCGACGCTTCGAGATTTCGTGCAGCCAGGGCCTCGACGATCTTCAGGTGCTCCGATGCACTGCCCATCACGATAGCACGATAGCCGTCCAAATCGAACTCCCCGTCGACAACTCGCTGCGCACAGCGCTCGAAGTACTCCGCAAGCGCGCCGTGCATGCGCTTGAGCCACGAGCCCGTCGGCCCGAGCAGCGTCGTGTGAAAGAGCAGATCCGTCGATGCGATTCGCTCGATCGAGGCCGAGCTGAAGTTCACCTTCTCGACTTCGCGCGCATACTGACGCGCGATGCGCTCGAGCTCCGCGACCTCCGAATCGTTGATGCGCGGAACGACCAGATCGATCGCACCGACCTCGAGGCAGTAGCGCGCCTCGAAGAGATCCACGATGCTCGTCGAGACTCCCTGGCTCCAACCTGCCGCGGCCTCGAACGCACGAAGCGGATCGGGCTCCGCGACGACGACGCCCTTGCGTTGGACCGAGCGGACGATTCCGAGAGTCTGCATCGACTCGACCGCCTCTCGCACGATCGACCGACTGATCCGCAGCTCCGAGACGAGCTGATCCTGCGTGGCGACGACGTCACCCGGCTTGAGAGCGCCGTCGGAAATACGCGAGCGGAGGTCGGAGATAACGCGGGACTTGAGAGACTGCTGAGCTGCAGTAGGCATACGGACGATCGACTCCGAAATAGGCTGGCAAATGAGAGGGGGACGTCAGAGTAGGATGACGCGGGCGTCTCATCAATCGAACGGACGCCAAAAGCCCGACTCCCAATAAATCAGACTCTTTGTAAACGCCTGAGTTCTATGGATTTGATCGGAAATCATCGCGAGTTTCACCGATGGGGAAATTCCTCCCGAACACGGGATAGGAAAGCCCTCATCGCGGAAAAAGTTCCGCGGAGAATCTCGGGAAAATATGACGATTTCTCCCCGAGTCGGCTCAGTCGAAGAAGTACCTGCCTCCGCACGCGAGCTGCTTCTCGAAGAAGTCTTCCGGTGAGCGGGCTATTTCACGCTCCGCCCGAAGCTCGATCGTTCGATCGTCACCCGTGCCGACGAGCTCGGGACGCGCGACGAAGACAGGGAAGCGTGTCTTGCCATCTTGAAGCGTGGAGCGAACGAAAATCACGCGATCATCGATCAGGCTGCCGATCGGCTCGATCCCCGAATCGTGAGTCTCGAGGATGGACGACGGCGCGCTGAAACGAATCTGCCGTGCGCCGTCGAACAACCTGCAACTCCGCCAGCGTGCGAGAAGCGGGTGGAGAAACGGATGTTCCGACTGCGTACAGAGCTGACTTCCGAGAGGAGAATTCGAGCGCTTGAACGATAAATCAGAGCTGCTCCCGCTCCTTTGACCTGTCACCCCCGAACGAGGTGCGGAAGACCTCGGCGTTCGCCGTCACGGTCGCCTTCGGCCCCGTGAACTTGAGGAAGTACGTGCCTTCGGACGTCGGCAGGATCACCGCGAGCATACGCTGACCCGGCGTCGGCTTGTTCTTGCCCGCGATCGGCGGTCCGATCGGCTTGTTGTACGTGCCCGTCGCGTCGACGATCGTGTAGCTCCCGGACGGCGCCTTGCCGACGAGCACGCGAACCTTGCGATCCTTGGCGTCGAACTGCCCGACCCATCGCTGCACGTTCGCCGCGACGCCACCACCTTGGTTGCGGCCGAAGTAGAAGATCACGAGCTCGGCGGCCTCCTTGTCGCCCTTGACCGCCGCGACCTCGAACTGCCCCTTGCGCATGCGGCTGCGCGGTTGGCCACGCTTCCACGACGCGGGAACCTTCATCGCGAGCACGCCGATCTTCTCCTCACGAAGCTTCGTGCCGGAGAGCTTGGTGATACCCCGACCTCGGCCCGCGTGCGCAGCGCCCTTCACAGCGAGGTCGATCGCGTAGACGCTCTTGCGGGCGGTGATGAAGAGTGTCTTACCGTCCTTGCCACCGAAGGTGCAGTTCGACGTACGCTCGGGCACGGGAATGATACCGAGCTCCTTGCCGTCGGGATCGAGGACGACGACGTCCTTGTAGGTCGCGTAGACATTGCCGTGGACGTCGTGCGCCATGCCGTCCGGTCCACCACCGTTCTCGGGCGCGCCTGTGTAGATCCGCTTCTTGCCGGAGATTTTCCCGGGCGCCGAGATGTCGTAGCGGTAGAGCTCGCGCTTGTTCGGCTCGGCGACGTAGAGAAGCTTGCCGTTCGGCGAGACGAGGATGCCGTTGGGGCGCACGAGGTCATCGATGATCCGCGTTACCTTTCCATCCGCGTCGCGATAGTAAACGCCCATGACGGGCTGCTCGGCCGGCTGCTGGCCTCCGTAGCGCGGATCGGTGAAGTAGATGCCACCCTGCGCATCGAGCGCGAGGTCGTTCGGGCTGTTGAGACGCTTGCCTTCGTACTTGTCGGCGAGCGCGGTCTGCTTCTTCGTCTTCGGATCGATCTTCGCGATGCGCATCTCGCCACCGTCGCCGGCGCCCTGACACGCGAAGAGCTCACCCTCAGCATTGAACGCGAGGCCGTTCGAGCGTCCCGAAGGCTTGAGAAAATCGCTGACCTTGCCGTCGGCGTCGATCTTGACGATGCGAGAGTTCGGAATGTCGCTGAAGAGTAGATAGCCCTCCGGGCTCCATGCAGGGCCTTCCGTGAAGATGCAATCGCCGGCGACTTTGCGCACCTTCGCGCCTTCGGGAACGACCTTCGTGAGGTCAGCTCGCAGCGTCGTGGTTGCGAGACCGAGCGAAAGAACAGCGATGAAGAGAGAGTTTCGGCGAGTCGTCATTCGTTCGTTTCCTTCGAACCCTTCGGGTGATTGTCGAATTCAGCCCCACATCGTACGCCAGGCACGAAGACCCGGCAAGGAGATCAGCCCCTTGCAGTTCGCGACGAGTCTGAGGATCATCACGGCGCGCACAGGAGCGGGACGGGTCTCGATCTCCGAGTGCGGAGGGACCTCGGAGAGGAGCTTCGTTTGGAAAGCAATTTCGCCGCCTTCGACTGGGTGATCGTCACCCTGTACCTGCTCGGCTCGGCCGCAGCCGGGCTTTGGTGCAAGCGCTTCGTTCGCAGCATGCGCGACTTCACCGTCGCCGGACAAAACCTGCGATCGTACCTCGGCGTCGCCACGATGATCGGCACGGAGCTCGGACTCGTGACCGTGATGTTCGCGGCGCAGATGGGAGTCAACGGCGGGCTCTCGGCGTTTCATATCGCGCTTCTCGCCGGAGTCGTGACACTCATCGTCGGTTGGACGGGCTTCATCGTCGTCCCCCTTCGGCGACTCGGAGTGATGACGATCCCGGAATACTACGAACGCCGATTCGGTCGAGGAGTGCGCGTATACGGTGGCTTTGTGCTCGCGCTCTCGGGAATCCTCAACATGGGTCTCTTCCTTCGCGCCGGAGCCGATTTCATCGTCGGTGTGACAGGCGCGGAGGCCGGCAACGATTACGCGCTCCAGCTCAAGATCATCATGACGGTGCTCCTCGCACTCGTCCTCTTCTACACGATGCTCGGCGGAATGATCTCGATCATTCTGACGGACTACATTCAGTTCGTCGTTCTGTCACTCGGCATGCTCGTGACCTGCGGGTTCGCGATTTCGGAAGTCGGTTGGGACTCCATCGTCAACGTCGTACAGTTCGTCGAGACACCGGACAAGCCGGCAGGTAAGGCGGCGGTCAATCCGTTCTTCGTGAACGATAAGGACCAAGGCTACGGGAGCATGTTCGTCGTCTGGCAAGCGTTTATCGCGATGGTCTCCTGCGCGATTTGGCAGACGGCCGTCATGCGCGCTTGCGCCGCTTCGAGCGAAAAGGTCGTCAAACGCATGTACGTCTGGTCGTCCATCGGCTTCTTGATCCGTTGGGCGATCCCGATGTTCCTCGGAATCTGCGCGCTCGCGTACTTTGTCGACGCGCCGAAAGGCACGCCTGTCGTGGTCGACGATTACGGAACCAGCTCGATGTTGGCGATGCCGACTTTCCTCGGGGAGATTCTCCCCTCCGGAATCTTGGGGATCGTCACGGCAGGAATGCTCGCGGCGTTCATGTCGACGCACGACTCCTACCTCCTCTGCTGGAGCTCGGTGATCACACAGGATGTCGTCTCTCCGTGCTTTCGAGAGAAAGGGATCTCCGAGAAAGCCAAGCTCCTCCTCACCCGAATTTCGATCTTCACGATCGGCGTCTTTCTTCTCGTTTGGGGTCTCTGGTACCCACTCGGCGATGACCTGTGGGGATACATGGCGATTACGGGTGCCATCTACTTCACCGGTGCGTTTGCACTGCTCGCGATCGGGCTGTACTCGCAAATTGGTAGCCGAGTAGGAGCGTACCTGGCGCTCAGCGCTGGCTTCTTCGCGCTGCTCGGGCTGGATCCCGTCAAGAAGGTCGTGAAAGAGCGATACGAAATCGAAATCTCCGAGCCGGTGCTCGGCCTCGGATCGATCGCGGCCGCCGTCGTGCTCTACTTCATCGGCTCACTGCTTTTCCCCGACAAACCGAAGCCCGAAGCGACGGAGGAAAACTGAGATGGAAGCTTGGACGACCTTCTGGGGCATCTTCCTCATCGTCGCGCTCATCGTCTTCGCGTTGATCTCGATCGTCGTTTCGATCGGAGGATTCGCCGATCTGCGCAAGCTCTTCGCCGATCTCGACAAGGACGACGGTCCGCCACCGACGGCTTCGGAAGGCCGTGAGTGAGTCGCGACGATTCTTCGTTCCCGGCCGACTCGAGGTCCTCGGAAAGCACACGGATTACTGCGGCGGTCAGAGCCTCGTCGCGGCGCTCGATCGAGGCTTCGAGGTCGAGTCGCGGCCAAACGCAGGTGACGAGGTGATCGTCGAGGACTTGGCGACGGGTGAACGCGTAAGCTTTCCGTTTCGCGAGGATCTCGAGCCGACCGCCGGTCACTGGTCGCTTTACCCGATGACGGTGGTCCAGCGCACCGCGCGCGACTTCCCGACGTGTCGGCAGGGTGTGCACATCGAGTTCCGCAGCAACCTCCCACCCGCGGCGGGCATGAGCAGCTCGAGCGCGCTGATGATCGCGACCTGGCTGTCGATCGACGCGTGGAATCCCATCCGAGACGACGAGCGCTTTCGAGAACACCTCGATTCCGATGATCGTCGCGCAGAGTACCTCGCGTGCGTCGAGAACGGAGCGGCCTTCGGGCCGTTCGAAGCCGACGGCGGCGTCGGCACGCAAGGTGGCAGCGAGGACCACGCGGCGATTCTCCTCGCCGCTGAGAATACGCTTCTTCAGTGCTCGTTTCGCCCCTTCCAGGTGACTCGGAACGAGCGACTCGCTGACGACCTGATCTTCGCCATCGCCTCGAGTGGCGTCTCGGCCGAGAAAACCGGAGCGGCGGCCGCAAAGTACAACCGCTGCTCTCAGCTCGCGAAAGCCATCGTCGAGATCTGGAACGTCGACCACCACCAAGAGGTCGATTGCCTTCGAGGCGCGCTCGACTCGTCGATCGAAACGCCGGACGAGATCAAGTACGCGCTCGAACGAACGGCACATCCGGAGTTCTCGCTCGGTGATCTTCTCGGGCGACTCGAGCAGTTCTACGAGGAGAATTACCTGATCATTCCGTCCGCGACGGCCGCGCTCCAGTCTCGCGACTACGAGTCGTTCGGTCGTCTTGTCGATCGTTCGCAAGAGCTGGCGATTCAGAAGCTCCAAAACCAGATATCCGAGACGATCGCGCTCGCGGAGTCGGCGCGAAAGCTCGGAGCCTTGGCGGCCTCCGCATTCGGCGCAGGCTTCGGTGGCAGTGTCTGGGCGCTCGTGAGAAGGTCGGAAGCGGATGACTTTCTCGACGCTTGGAGGCAGCATTACACGGAGTGCTTCCCGGAGCGAGCCGACGACGCGGAGCTCTTCCACAGTCGACCGTCTTCCTGCGCTCACGAAATCGACTGAGGAATTTGACGATGCGATTCACTCGTCCTAACCCGATCCGTCGAACGATCGCTGCCTGCACGCTGATCGCCGCACAGGCGACCGTACTGAAAGTCACCGCCGTCGAGCTCACCGTAACGGAAGACCTCCACCACCTTCGCAGCACCGACGAGCGCGAGTGGACCGAGTTTCCCGAGAAGGCCGAAGGGCGACGACTCGATCTCTCCTTCGTGCGACCGGAGTCGGAGTCGAAGCACTTCGCGCTCTTCGTCCGTCACCGCGACGTCAAACATCGCTGGCGCATCGATCTCAACGGCAAGAAGCTCGCTGAATTGCCACGCGATGAGAATCACATGGTCTCGTCGTTCGAGCTCGGAAGCGATCGGCTCGTCGAGGGCGAGAATCGGCTCTCGGTCGTACCGATCTCGAAGAAGGACGACGACATTCTGGTCGGCGCGATTCGTATCGTCGACGCGAAACGCGACGATCTGCTTCGACGGGCGACTCTCGACGTTCACATCAAGACGAGCGGCCAGGGCCGACCGCTACCTGGACGCGTCACTGTGATCGACGAGCACGCCGCTCTCGCCCCGATCGGCACGAAGCCAGCGGACGGGCTCGCGATTCGCACCGGGACGATTTACACCGGAAACGGTCGGGCGAAAGTAGGGCTGGCACCGGGCAAGTATACGGTCTTCGTCGGCCGTGGCTTCGAGTACTCGGTCCGTCGATACGAGATCGAGCTGGCTCGCGGAGAGACGAGAACGCTGAACGCCGGACTGACGCGTGAGGTCGACACGAACGGCCTCGTCGCTTGCGACACACACATCCACACGCTCGAGCATTCAGGACACGGTGACGCGAGCGTCGCCGAACGCGTCGTGACAATCGCCGGAGAAGGTATCGAGCTACCGATCGCGACCGATCACGACAAGCACATCGACTTCGAGCCAACCGCGAAACGGCTCGGCGTGCGCAAGTGGTTCACCCCCGTCGTCGGCAACGAGTACACGACGGGTCACGGGCACTTCAATATTTTCCCCGTCGAGCCGAACGATCAGGTACCCGACAATCACCTCGAGACTTGGGAGAGCATCTTTCACGCGATTCGCGCAGTCACCGACGCCGAGATCGCGATTCTCAACCATCCGCGTGACGTCCACCGCGGCTACCGCCCCTTCGGGCCACGTCACCACAATTGGGTCGTCGGCGAGAACCTCGACGGCGAGACGCTCGAGGCGGACGGCGTCGAGGTGATCAACTCCGCCGCGCTTCAGACGGAACCGCTTCGCCTCGTCGAGGATTGGCTCGCGCTCGTCAATCGCGGCTACAAGATCGCACCGATCGGAGCGAGCGACTCGCACGAGGTTTGGACGAAGATCGTCGGGCAAGGAAGGACCTACGTTCGATGCGACGACAGTCGGCCCGAGGAGATCGACGTCTCGAAGGCCGTTCGTTCGATCCGCGAAGGGCGGGTCGTCGCGAGCCTCGGTCTGCTTGCTCGACTCACGGTGGATCGACGGTATCGTCCCGGCGACCTCGTGAACGGTGGACGCGATCTCTTAGTCGAAGTGGGAGTCCAAGGACCGGCCTGGGCCAATTGCTCGAGGATCGTCTTGTACGTCAACGGCATCGAGACTCGATTGCCCGATCGAGTCGACTGCGAGAAGAATCACAACTATCTCCTGTATTGCTCCTTCACTCTCAAAGACCTTCCGAGCCACGACGTTCACCTCACGGTGGCCGCTCTCGGCCACGGATCCACGGCACCACACTTCACGATTCCGAAGACCTATCAGCCGACGTCGAAGACGTGGAAGCCGTACCTCCTGTCCGTGCCCGGAGTCGTTCACGTCGACGGAGAAGGCGACGGCAGGTGGCAATCGGCTCACGAAATCGCCGAAGGGCTCGTCAAGAAGCACGGAGCGAAGCTCGAGGTCCTTCTCACGGCGCTCACCGACAGCCACGCGAGCGTCGCGAGTCACGTCGCACTCCTCCTCGACCGCCGCGGTGTCGACATCCAAAGCGACGCCGCGAAAGCGCTGCTCTCGAAGAGTCGAGAGGCGACGCGGCTCGGTTTCGACCGATTTCTCGCGGCGAGACGACAGAGCGACGAGGCGCGGAAGCTCGGTCGTTAGACTCGTGTAGAGTTCCGCGGAATCTTCGAAGGACGGCAACGGGCGTGCCGGACAAACTCGCCTAGCTGGTTCGACAAAGCTCCGGGTAGGTCGTGCTCTTCCATGTCGAGCAGTGGGCGACACCCACGGGACAAGCAGAGCGCAGGATCGACGCCGGGA
>CAYZGY010000241.1:808-9979 GCA_964478085.1 uncultured Planctomycetia bacterium | reverse complement strand
CGGCCGCTCTGCGCGCGGGCAACGATTTTCGCGTCGGACTCATCGGACCGGGCGTCGCAGCCTCGCACGGCGTCGAGAGGACGCATGTCCGCGCGATCGAGGCGACGATCGATCTGGCGCTCGCGTACGCGGAGGACTTCGCCGCGCGCGACTGAGGTTCGATCAGTCGACCGGATCGGAATCGGCGGTCGCCGTCTCGACGTCGTCCCAGCGGACGATGCCGGTCTGATCCGCGAAGAACGATCGCAAGCGGTAGTCCGTCCTCGGAGCCAGCGTGCAGCTCCACTTCCGGTCATTCCGCGCGTACTCGATGCGAAACGACTCTTCGCAAGATTCGGCGATCTCCGCGGCGATTCCTCGCAATCGAAGTGTCTCTTCCAACGACGTCAGGTACGACCCTGCTCGCGTGAGGTGCTGCTCGTTCCATTGATAGAGCTTTCGACAAAAGCGTCGCGCGTGGAGCTCGATCTCGAGTGATTCGTAGAACTCCTCGACGCTCAGGAGCTCGGGAAACGGCTCGCTTCGAGCCTTCGAGACGAAGCGCTCTCCGCCGACGACGAACTCGAGAGTCGAATCGTCCTTTCGATTCACCGTGCCGCGGTAGAGATACTTGGGCGAGGTGCGCGTCAGGATGATCTCCTCGCCTTCGAAGTGGTATTCGAAATCGAGACGGAACCCCTCGAGCTCCCGCCGGACCTTCAAGCCGCTGCCCCGGTCGAACTCGAGCCATTGAGGCCGAAATCCGCGGTGGTCGACGTTCTGAATCTCGTAGCGATCGGAATCGATGGAATATTTCGACAGCTCCCACGACCCGACGACCTGCCGGCGCGGATCGATGCGAAAGCGGATCATCAGATCGTCCCAGCGGACGGCGAAGAATGTCGTCACCGTCGCGACCAAGACCAGAGCGAGGAGGAACGTGAGTTACTTCTTCATCGTCCGAGGCGGTATTCTGCCCCACCGACAAGTCGCTCACCAGCTCGTGATTTCAGTCTCGACCTCGATCACCCGCCGCAGACGTTCTCGCAACCTTCGATGCGCTTGCAGCCCGTTCCTCCGACGGGCGCCGGCCCACCTTGGAAGAGGTACGTCAGCATGTAGACGGCGTCCGAGAGGTTGATTCCCGCGTCGCCGTTGACATCGATAAGCATTCGGTTCGCCGAGTGCGCTGCCGAACCGTCCCCGCACGGCAGCGTCGCCGGGTCGCCGATGAAGAGGTGACGCAGGAGCGTGATGCCGTCGGAGACGTCCGTGTTCTGGTCCTGGTTGATGTCTCCGATTCGCTGCAGTCCGCCGACCGGAGGATCTTCCGTCTCATCGACGCCCGGCGAGCCGGACTCGAATTCGCTCTCGCGCCACGTGTCCTTCTCGCTCCAGAGTCCGTCTGTCGGCTTCTGGCTCGGGTCCGCTACGACGAGCGACGGCCCGCCGCCGTCGGTGTCGGGATACCAGAGATCGGAGAACTCGAAGTCGTGCAGCGTCTCGCCGAGCGCGCCCACGAGTCGGAGGCGCTCGCCGTCGTTCGCGAGCTTGCCGCTGTACTCACCCGCGACGAAAATCAGGTTGAGGTCATAACGTGACGCGAAAGCGTGGATGTTCTCGACGACGACGACGGCCTCACCGGGTGGCAGGAGCGTCACGCCGCTGTCGGTGAAGTCGAACTCGATGCCTTCGACGAAGCGCACGCCCGTGAGATCGATCGCCGTATCGCCCTTGTTGACGATCTCGACGAACTCGAACTCGTCCTGCTCCCACGGGCTGTTCTCGGCAGCGTCGGGCGACATCGGGTGGTACATGACCTCGCTGATGCGCAGACCCTCGTCGACGATGAAGAACGCCTCGTTGAGCGCGCTCCAATCCGCGCCCGACTTCGCGCGCGCACGAACCTGCGTCGTCTGCCGCAGCATGACCCCGTCCCCTGTCGTCGAGCTCACCGCGAGCTCGGGAAGAAGCAGGCAGTCGCTCGACGTCGGGCTCGAGTTGAGACCGTGAATCGCGAGAACGTTGTCTCCTTGGCGCAGGAGCCCGGCCCGATCGGTGATGTCGATGTCCTCGAAGACGATCGCCTGTGAATCGCTGTGCGGTGCAGTTGCGCGACCGTCCCAGGGCGTGTCCGCGGCCGCGTTGCGTCGCGCCACCTCTTGACCGTTGAGGTAACAGATGAACCCGTCGTCGTACTTCATGCGGAGCACGAGCGAGTCGAAGTCCGGCGCCTCGTCGAGGTCGAACGGAATGCGGATGTAGACCGACGCGTTCTCGCCGTCCAGCTCGGTCCGCATGTCGAGACCGATGAGATCCTGGTAACCGGAGGTGCGCTCGTAGCCGACACCCGTTGTTCCGGACTTCCAGGTCGCGTCGTTGAAGGTCCTCTCGATCCAATCGAGACCGAGCGAGTCGTCGGTCGGCACGAGAGCCTTCGCCGGCGCCCCAGACGGAAGCAACGCGATGACTCCGGCGACGCCGAACTCCTGGGCGCTTCCCGAGGTCGCCCCACCGGTGAGGCGCGGATCCTCGCCGTCGAGCGTGTAGAGGACCGTCCCCTCGGTCGCCGTCATTCGCAGCTCGAATCCGTCGTCGACGTAACCGCCGTGCCGCGGGAAGACGGGAGCGTCGACGTCGGGATAGAGATTCTCACGACGGAAGCGCGAAATCGCGCGCGTGTGCGAACCCGGAATGTAATCGCCGAGCACCTTCTCCTGCTCGGTCATCCAGTGGTTGTCACGCGTGTAGAGTACCGCCGCCGTGTTGCCGGGATCGGGCCGATCGACGCGGAAGTCGCCCCAACGCGCCGACTCGCCGACGATCGCACGGTCGATCTCCGTCGCGCGCAGCATCCAGCGATCGATCGCGGAGTCGTTCGTGAGCACGCCGTCGTTGAAGAGGTGCTTGTGGACGCGATCCCCGAAGCGAACGCGAAACTCGGCATTTCGCCGCGCGGCGTTGTAGACGTACGCGGGCGAGTTGCTGTTCGATACGCCGAGCCGATCGCGATAGACGAAGTCCATCGTGATCTCCTGATCCCACGAGAACCAGCGCCAGCCGCCGAATTCGCCCGTCCGGTTACGCGCGGCGTACCAGTTGTGGTGCGGCCAGTCCTCCGCACAGCCGTAGAGGTGAAGGATCATGTAGTCAATCAGGTTGTCGACGTCGAGCTGTATCGGATACGCGGGGTTGCGCGAGCCGTCGGGGTTGTTCCCTTGGATGCGCTGGTACGCAGCCTGCGTTGTCAATCCGGCTCTGCACTGCGCCATGAGGTCGTTCCACGCCGTGCGCGTGCCGCGGAAGAGCTCGTTGAAGTCCTTGACGACGTCCCAGTCTTCCTCTTCACCACCGTTGTGATCCCGGTTGAACGAATCGTCGGGACGCTCGGTCGGGTTGTAGAGACCCCAGTAGAGCCCGTTGACGTAGAGGTGCACGTAGCGACCGTGGCTCGAGGGTTGCCCCATCGCGAGCTGCGTGTCGCGCATGAACATGTCGCGGATGTACTGCGAGTCCCAACGACGGTAGCGACCGCCGCCGTCCTTGAAGTGCCACGAGTCCGTAGAGCAGCAGCGGAACGTGATCGTGTCGAACTGCTCGACCTTGGAGTCGGGGAAGAGGCGGTAGCGCAATTTCGACGCACCGTAGATGCTCTTGAAGAGGAAGCGGAACGAGTGCTTCCCTTCGACAGGTCGAGCGCTCGATCCGCCTTGCATTCGCACGCCCGCGTCGATTTGAAAGTCGGGCTCTCGTCCGTCGTGCGAGATGAATTCGATCGAGCACGGACGTTCCCAAGCCACTCCACGGCTCAACGGGTTCTGGTAGATTCCGCTCGATCCCATGAAGTCGGCGATGCTCATCGCGACCGAGACCGTCGGCACGGCCATCAAGTCTTCCTTGATCGACGCGACGTAGGTCGGCGCGTTCGTGTTCGTGCAGATCTGGGGATCCATCGCGTAGTCGGCCGCGTAGCCCGCCCAGGAGGACGGATAACCTGCGGGACGCGTCGGCTGACGAATCACGTCGTCGAGGAAGAGGTAGGTCTGCGTGTCGACGTTCGTCGGCTCCCAGCCCGATCGGAACGCCGCGGCGCGCAGGATCGTCGTTTCGTCGATGCGGACCGGTCCCGTGTAGACCGTTCCGCTCGTCGACGTCGGCGCGCTGCCGTTGGTCGTGTAGCGAATCTGCGCGCCCGGAGTCTCGGTCGTGATCTCGACGTCGAAAGGAACTTCGTAGACGCCACGGTCGATACTGAAGACCGTGTCGGCGACGAAGTCGATGAAGTCGTCCTCATTCGCGGCGCCCGGAGTCGGCGTGCCGAGGTAGCGCGGTGCCTGCGCGACGGATCCCGCCGCGGTGAGCTTCGGCTCGAGCAGGAAGTTGCCATCCCCCGCGTTGACGTTGAGCCCTTGAATCGCGAGCACGTTCGTCCCGTCGACGAGAAGGTCGACGTAAGGAGTCAGGTTGACCGTCTCGGAAACGAGCGAAGCCGCGGCATCGCGTTCCGCCGTCGCCGAGGAGTTCCACCGCAGCGTGTTCGGCGCGTTCGCGAACGCGACCTCCGTGCCGTTGAGGAACGCGACGAAGCCGTCGTTGTAGCGAATGTCGAGGGAAAGCGAATCGAAGAGGCTCGAGTCGTCGACCTCGAAGGGAATGCGCGTCCAAATGGACGCGTTCTCGCCCTGCATCGACGCGCCGACGTCCGTCTCGATCGCACGACCCAAGATCGAGCCACCACTCGGCGGCGCACCGGCCGCGAGCTCGGCGATCTCGGCGGGCGGAAGGATCTCGTCCCACATCGCGACCTGATCGATCGAGCCCTGGAACTGGCAGCAGGGGCTCGCGCGCAAGACGGCGCCGAAAGAGACTCGGTTGAGGCTCATCGCCTGCTTGCCGTAGCTGAAGTCAGCCGGATCACGAACGCCGTCGACGTAGAGCGCAGCGTCGCCGTCGTTGTCCGTCCACACGATGTGGTGCCACGTGCCGTCAAACGCCGTGAGCGTTCCGACCATGTGGTTCGGACTGCCCCCACCCGAGTAGCGAATGAAGATATCGACCGCGCCGCTCGAACCGTTGAAGTGCGTCCCCATCGTGAACAGGGGCGTGTTATTCGTGCTCGAGCCCTCCGAGTACACGCGATTGTCGTCTTGCGGAGCACCCTTGACCCACATCGAGATCGTATAGGCCGGGCGATTGAACACGGGGAGGACGTCGTCACGGTCGACCTCGATGTAGTTCGCGCCGCTGAACGTCGCCGCCTGATCAGGATCGCCCTCGTGCCCCTCTTCGAAATTGATCGCGCCGCCGCGCGCCGTTCCGTGGTTGGTGCCGGCCGAGTCTTCGAGATCACCATCGAAGTTCCAGACGCTGAACGGCGGCGGGAAGGCACCGCCGTCGCCACCGGCGTCGAAGCCGAGCGCCGTCGCGCCCGCCGACCACGAGCCACCCGGAGTGAAGCCCGTGTCGTTCCAAACACCCTCGAGCGCGCTGCTCGTCGGCACCAACCAGTCGGCCTCCGCTCCGAGCGGAACGAGCGTGTCGGAGACGGCCGCGAGACCGTACGAGATATCGTCGACCTGCCGCGGAAAGGACGGCGCGAATTCGTGAATCACCGTCGTTCCGTCCGACTCGTAGTGACCGAGGTACTCACCGCTCGCCGAGAGGCCGAAGTTCGTGTGGAGCTCCGCTCCGGTGCGGATGTTCTTCCCCGACGCGAAGACGACGAGATAGTCGCCGGCCTCGAGCACGACGGTCTGAAGGTCGGGAAACTGCCACTTCGTCGGATTGCCGGCATCGTCGGTCAAGAAAGTGCCTGCGAGGTCGACCGTGCCCGGCCCCGTGTTGAAGAACTCGATCCAGTCCTGCTCTTCGCCGTCGAGGTCCGTGAGACCTCCGGTGGCCGAGAACTCGTTGATCACGACACCGGCGTGGCCGGAGCTCGCGACCGCGAAAATGAGGACGAACGACAGAAAGAGACCGAGTCCGAAGCGCGAAAGGGTCATCGAGAAAACCGATCAGGGAATACAGGTCGAAGGGCACGATTCGAGAACGATGCAGTCCACTCCGGCCGCGTGTCGCGGGCCGCCCTGGAAGAGGTACGCCAGGAGGTGGATTCCATCGCTGAGATTCACTTGAGTATCGCCGTTGGCATCGAGCAGCGCGACATTGCCGCTGTCCGACAATGTCTGATCGCCGCAGGGCAGCGCTTCGCCGCCGAGAAAGAGAAGCTGGAGCAGAGAAACCGCGTCCGAGAGGTCGAGGTGGCCGTCCTGATTCAGGTTCCCGGGCAGCTGACCACCCGTCGGCACCCCCGTCTCCGGAACGCCCGGCGACCCGAGCTCTTCTCGGCTCGCCTGCCAATTCGCACCATCGCCCCAGGCCGACCGGGGCGACGCCTCGTCGCCTCGGATCGGAGCGGCGAAGACGAGCGACGATCCGAGCCCGTCGCTCTCGGGGACCCAAGCGTCCGAATAGTCGAACTCGAGGACGTTCTCGCCCAGCGAACCGACGAGCCGCAGCCTCTCTCCATCGTTCGCGAGCTTACCACGGTACTCCCCGGCTACAAGAACCGAACCCAGGTCGTAGCGACTGGCAAAAGCGCGAACATTTTCGACAAGTACGACGATTTCACCGGGTCGGAACTCGTGGACGGCTCCCTCGCTGAAATCGAACTCGATGCCGACGTCGAATCGGAAGTCGCGCAGGTCGAGGACCTCGTCCCCGGCGTTCTCGAGCTCGATGAACTCGAACTCGTCCTGCTCGAAGCCCGAATCGGGATCGGGCGCCGGGTGGTACTGGATTTCTGTGACGCGGAGCTTCGGGTCGATCGCGAAGACCGCCTCGGTGAGGGCGCTCCACTCGCCGGCGGCGCGAGCGCGGGCGCGCAGCTTCGTCGTCTCGTCGAGAACGATGCCGTCGCCGCTCGACGCCGAGACGCTCAGCCGCGGCAGCAGCAGGCAATCGCTCGACGTCGGACTCGAGTTCAGGCCGTGGATCGCGAGCACGTTGCGACCATCGACGAGCGCGTCGCGATGCTCCGTCACGTCGACGTCCTCGAAGACGGTCGCCTGCGAGTCGCTGTGCGGCGCGGTCGCGCGAGAGTCCCACTGTGAGTCGACGGGCGCGTTTCGGCGCGCGATCTCACGTCCGTTGAGATACGCGATGTAGCCGTCGTCGTACTTCATGGAGAAGCGCAGGAGATCGACTGCCGACGCGCCCTCGACCTCGAACGGCACGCGCAGGTAGAGCGTCGCGTTATTGCCGTCCATCACGTCCTCGAGGTCGAGGCCGATGAGATTCTCGTAGCCGGTCGTGCGCTCGAATCCGGCGCCGGTCGTCCCTGCACGCCAGGTCTCGTCGTCGAAGTCTCGACCGATCCAGTCCGTTCCGAGCGAATCGTCCGTCGGCACGATCGCACGAGCCGCCGCACCTTCATCGAGAAGGACGGCCTGGTCGCTCTCACCGGCGATCGAAGCACCAGCCGAGATCGCTCCACCGGGATCGCGAGGGTCGGATCCGTCACGCGTGTAGTAGACCGTGCCCCCGGTCGCCGAGACGCGCGCGACGAAGCCCGGCTCGATCTCGCCGCCGTGCTGGTTATAGTTCGGCGCATCGACGTCAGGGTAGAGGCTGAGATCTCGGAACTGCCCGAGAAGGATCGCCGTGCGCTGCGGGATGTAGTCGTTCAGGAGGTAGTCGTTCTCGGCTTGCCACTCGACGTCGGGACGGTACGGCGCGGAACGTCGGTAGTCGCCCCACCGGGCCGACTCGGCGATGAGCGCGAGCTCGATCTCGTTCGCGCGCACGCGCCAACCCGCATCGACCGACTCCGCGGTGAGCGCTCCACCATGGAAGAGATGGCGCTGCACGTGATCACCGAAAAGCACGCGAAACTCTTCGTTCGCTCGCATCGCGTGATAGAACTTCGTCGGCGAGTCGGCGTCGCGACGGTGCGGCAGGGTGCGATTGTTGTTCACGCCACCGAGATATGCGTACTCGGCGTCCCACGAGATGAACTTGAACCCGGCGCCCGGTGCCCGCCCACGAACCATGTAGTAGTTGCCGAGCCAGTCGGTCGCGGGCGCGAACATGTTGACGATCATGTAATCGATCATGTTCGGCGCGTCGACGTAGTCGAGCACAGCCGCGTAGTTCGCGTCGTTCGAGAGATCCTGCTGGCGCAAGCTGTCGAGCTCACGGTAGGCGGTCAAGCTGCCGTCGACGAGCTCCTCGTGGTTCTTGACCGCGTCCCAGCTCTCCTTCTCGCCACCGAAGTGTTCGGCGGCCCAGGAAGCGTCGGGACGCTCGCCGAGGTTGTAGACTCCCCAGTAAATCCCGTTGATGTAGAGGTGCACGAAGAAGCCGTGCGACGTCGGGTGCCCCGTGTCGCGTTGCGCGTCGCGCAGGTGCTGATCGCGCAGGTACGTCGCGCCTTGCCGTTGGCTCGAGTTGTCGGAGACCCAGGAGTCGAACGCGTTCGGCTTGATCGAGAGCGTGTCGAACCGTTCGACCGGCGAATCGGGAAAGAGCGGATACTCGAGCTTCGCCGCGCCGTACTGGCTGCGGAAGATCAGACGAAGGCCGTGCTTCGGCGAGTTCGCCGGAGAGCGACTCCGATTTCCGGTGATGCGTACGCCCGAGTCGATCTGAAAGCCGGCGCGTCCGTCTGTGTGAATGAGCTCGGAGGAGATCGGACGCTCCCAAGCCGGCCCGGAGCTCCTCGGGTTCTGGTAGATTCCCTGAGGCCCGAGAAAGTGATCGGGATCGAGCACGAGAGAGATCGCCGGAAGCGAGCGGAGCGCGTCGACCATGCGACCTGCGTGAGCCGGGTGATCGACGATCTCGGAGTCCATGTCGTAGTCGCCCGGCGTTCCGCTCCAAGAGGTCGGGTAGCCGTCCGGTCGGGTCTGACGCAGCACGTCCTAGACGAAGATGTACGTGTGCGTGTCGACGTTCGAAGGCTCGAAGCCATCGACAAAGGCCGCCCCGCGCAGCGTCGTCGTCGTGTCGATGCGAAGAGGTCCGTCGTAAACGGCGCCGTGACTCGAGGTCGGCGCGGAGCCGTCGAGCGTATAACGAATTCCCGCGTCAGGAGTCTGGCACGAGATCTCGACATCGAAGGGCTCATCGTGATAGCCACGATCGACACTGAAGCGCGTGTCGCCGACGAAATCGATGAAGCCGCCGTCGTTC
>CAYZGY010000241.1:0-798 GCA_964478085.1 uncultured Planctomycetia bacterium | reverse complement strand
GCCCGGAGTCGGCGTGCGAAAGAACCGCGCCTGCGAGGCCGTCGCGCCGAACCCGACGAGCTCGGGGACGATGAGAAACTCGTCGTCGTTCGCATCCGCGTTGAGCCCGTGAATCGCGAGCACGTTGCTTCCCGCGACGAGGAGGTCGAGGTGATCCGAAAGCGAGATGCTCTCGGCCGTCAGAGCGTCAGCCGCGTCGCGTTCGACACTGGCCGTCGAGCTCCACGTCGCTTGCGCCGGCGCGTTTCTCCGTGCGACATCCTCCCCGTTCAGGTACGCGATGAACCCATCGTCGTAGCGCATGCGTAGTGCGAGCGTGTCGATCGCGAGAGGATCGTCGACCTCGAACGGCACGCGGACGTACGCCGAGCTGCGCGATTCGAACATCTCGGCCTCGACGTCCGTCGCGATCCAGGAGTCGTAAGAGGAGCCTCCGACACCCGACGGCGTGTTCCCGGCCGCGAGCGCCGCGACTTCGGCCGCGCTCAAGGTGCGGCTCCAGACGCTGACCTCGTCGATCGATCCATCGAAGTGGAACGAGCTCGTCGCGCGCAAAATCGCTCCGATCGACGTGCGGTTGACGGGCAGATTCGGTTTCGCGTACGAGAAGTTCGTCGCGTCCTCGACTCCGTCGATGTAGAGCTTCGCGTCACCGCCATCGTCGACCCACGCGATGTGGTGCCAAGTGCCGTCGAACGCGATACCACTCGAGAGTGTGTGCGGATGCGGAGTCGAGCCGTTCGCGTCGCGAATGTAAATATCGACGCGGCCGGAAGAGCCGGTACGATCCGTGCCGAT
>CAYZGY010000240.1:7310-10000 GCA_964478085.1 uncultured Planctomycetia bacterium | reverse complement strand
GACCATCTCTCAGGGGATCATCCGGACGACGCGAAACGAATCCCCCTCGGCGGCATCATCGACTTCGAGATCCCGCAGCTCGCTCCATCCACCGAGGACAGCCCAGAAAATACTGAGGAGAGCTCATGAGCACGGAGCGGCGCGACATCCAACTGCGCGAAGACTTCTCGCGCGGCAAAGTCCTGACGCGCAAAGCGCTCCTCGGCGTCGTCCATCTCGACGCGCTCCCCGGTAGCCCTCGTCATCGGCGAGGCTCGCTCGCTGACATCGTCTCCAACGCTCGTCGCGACGCCGAAACGATTCTCGAAGCTGGCTTCGACGGCTACGTCCTCGAGAACTTCGGCGACGTGCCGTTCTTCAAGGACGAGGTGCCGCCGCAAACTGTCGCGACGATGACACGAATCACGTGCGAGCTCCCACGAGACGCGTTCGTCGTCGTCAACGTCCTTCGAAACGATGCCCGAGCGGCGATCTCCATCGCGGCCGCGGCGGGCCTCGCTGCCGTTAGAATCAACGTTCACTGCGGCGCCATGATCACGGACCAGGGCCTCGTCGAAGGGCGCGCCGCCGAAACCCTTCGCCTTCGCAACGAGCTCGGAGAGCAGGTCGCGATCCTCGCCGACGTCGCCGTCAAGCACGCGCACCCCGTCGG
Organism: uncultured Planctomycetia bacterium; assembly: GCA_964478085.1. Lineage (GTDB taxonomy): Bacteria > Planctomycetota > UBA8108 > UBA8108 > UBA8108 > CAYMLL01. Next base: position 9,348 of record CAYZGY010000240.1, on the reverse strand, counting down.
ACCGGGATTCAGCCTGACCGAGACGGCGCGGGAGACGGCCTACCGCGGCCTCGCCGATGCGCTCATCGTGACGGGTCCCGCGACGGGAGCGAGTGTCGCCGAGGACGATCTCGTCGAAGCGCGCCGCGCCGTTCCCAACCGACCGATCCTCATCGGTAGCGGTGCCTCGGCGAACAACATCGCCCAGATCCTCCTCGTCGCTGACGGCGCGATTGTCGGCACGGCGATCAAGGAAGACGGCGACGTGCGCAAGCCGGTCGATCCGAAGCGCGCACGCGAGTTCGTCGAAGCGTCACGCGCCTGAGATTCAACGAGAGCCGCTGACGAGCAAGATCTGAAGATCGGCGACGTTCGTTCCCGATGCTCCCGTGATGACGAGATCACCGGACGCCTCGAGAAACGTGTACGAGTCGTTCCGCGCGAGGCAGTCTTCCGCGGACTGGCCCTTCTCGAGTCCGCGAGCCACGGTACCTGAATCGACGATGGCGCCGGCTGCGTCTGTCGGCCCGTCGATGCCATCGGTCCCCTGACTGAGGAAAACCCACGGGAGCCCCTCGGCCTCGAGCTTGCGATCTCCCCCGATCCGATTTGCCGTCATGGCCACGGCGAGCGCCATCTCCTGGTTTCGTCCGCCTTTCCCATGGCCGCGAATCGTCACTGTGGTTTCGCCACCGGCCAGAATCGCGAGCGGCCCCTCGCGAGGCGACGAACTCAGCGCCGCTCCGAGGTGAGACACAAACCTCGCACCGGCCACGCGTGCTTCGCCGGTCAGTCGATCGCTGAGCACCTCGACGCGATAACCGAGATCAGACGCGGCGGCCATCGCCGCCTCCAAGCTCTGAGAGTTCGAGCCGATGAGTCGGTTCTCGACCTGATCGAAAAGAGGATCGTCCGGCATCGGAGTATCCGGCACCTCTCCACGAACCCCACGTCCGACGCGCAGTCGAACACGTTCGGGAACTCGCTCCCAGATCTCGCGCTCCTGGAGAATTCGCTTCACGTGCTCGAAGCTCGTCGGATCGCCGACCGTCGGCCCACTCGCGATCGTGCTCAGATCGTCGCCGATGACGTCCGAGAGAATCAGTGAACGAACGCGCCGCTCACCGCAGACCCTCGCAAGCCCACCGCCTTTGAGCACCGACAAGTGCTTCCGGGCCGCGTTGATCTCCGCGATCATCGCGCCGCAGCCGAGCAGCAGATTCGTCGTCTCGAGCTTGTCCACGAGATCGATGCCATCGGCCGGGGACGGGAGAATCGCCGAACCACCACCTGAGACCAAGACGAGAACGAGCGCGTCCGACCTCGCCTCGCCGATGAACTCGACGACGCGCAGGGAGGCTCGAACGCCGTCCTCGTCGGGAAAGGGATGCCCGGAAGAGAGCACCTCGACACCTTCGACCGGCTCGCTGTTCTCTCGATTGACGACCGCGAGCCCGCGCCAAGGCACCGCCGGAAACCTCGTTCGCAAGAGACCGGCTACCGCGTCCGCCATCCGGCAAGCGGCCTTCCCGAACGCGACGACGCAGACTTCGGATGCAGAGAGAACCTCTTCCGCGAGTGTCGCATCCTCGGAAAACGCTGCCACGACGCGCCCCGCCGGGCAGGCAGCGTCGAGCCCCTTGGCGAAGATCGCCTGCGCGTCGGCACGCAGAGTGTCGAGGTCTCGATATCTCTCCGAGCTGCCCATGCGACGCTCCTTCCCTCAGTCGATCGAAAAGGAACGAATCGGCAAGGACTCCGAAAGCTCCCAGATCTCCTCGGCCGATCCGACTCCGCCCGTACACGTCGGGTGGCGAAGACAGCTTGCGGCGGCCGCGGTGGCGAATCGAAGCGACTTCTCGAGATCCCAACCTTCGTGGATTCCGACGAGGATACCCGCGTTGAAGGAGTCGCCCGCGCCGGCCGTTCCCTTGATGAACCCCGGCGGTAAATCGTGCGTCGCCTGCCAACGCGACTCGCCGTCACGACGCCGGCCGAAGCTCGCCTCGGCCGGGTTGGCCCACACCCACACCAAGCAAACCCCCCCCCACACAAAAAA
>CAYZGY010000240.1:0-7300 GCA_964478085.1 uncultured Planctomycetia bacterium | reverse complement strand
CCCCTCGTCGCGGGTCAACCCCGCGCCCGAGAAGATCATCCACCGCGCCTTCGACCGCGTGCGGATCGAGCTGATCACCCGGACGAAGATCTCGCCCCGTGGTTCGTCCCGCTTCGATCTCGTTGATGACCAAGTAGTCGATGTACGGAAGAGCCGGCGTCACGACCGTCGCGAAGCGATCGGAATCTTCACTGACGACATCGACTGCCGTCGCGATGCCTCGTTCGCGCGCCGACGCGAGCAGCCGGGCAGCCTGCGTGCCGAACTCCTCATCGGAGTCGTCCATACGATCGAGGAGGAGCAGGTAACCGAGCGTCAGGATCTTGCAGTCGAGCTCATCGAGCGGATAGTGCTCCGGACCGAGAAGCGCGTTTGCGCCGCGGTTGTGAAAGAAGGTGCGACGGCCGCTCTCCCGCACGTTCATCACGTCGGTGTAAGCCGTCGGCACACCTTCGACCGGACGCAGGTTTGTCGTGTCGATACCGCGCGACCGGCAGTCTTCGAGAATTCGCTGCCCGTCCGCGTCATCCCCGACCAAACCCAACGCCACCAGCTTGTCGATGATCCCGAAGCGCGAGAGATCGACGATGACGTTGTACGGCGCACCGCCCGTCCCGAGCTCCTCCTCGAAGATGTTCGCGAGCGTCTCTTCCTGCGGCCAGACGTCGATCGTCTTGACGTGGTCGATGATCCAATTGCCGGAGCAGCAGATGCCGTGTCGTTTTCGAGCGGAAGTCATCGTGGGAAAATCAGCGCGGGGAAATCAGCGCGCTCTTCGATTCTTGAAAGGTCGTTCGAAACTCACTCCGCGGAGCCCGCGACGAACGCCGCGAAGAGCTGTTTCGGTCCGTGGATGCCGACGGTCAGCGTCTTCTCGATGTCGGCGGTACGACTCGGTCCGGTGATCCACGTGAAATAGGAATCCCAATCTCCCGAAAACCGCTCGCCGATTCCGGCGAAGAAGTCCTCGAAACCCGTCGCCCAACGATTCGACGGGATGATGACGAGGTGAGCGGCCGGGACGAGCGACAAGGCGCGCGGGCGAAACGGTCGCGCGCACTGGGCGATCGTCGCCGTCTCGGCGATGGCGACGTCGGCGACGGTCACGCCGAGATCGACGTCGCCGAGGCAGGAGGCCCCGGAGCTGCCGTCGACGCGAACGGGTGTCCCGCCAGCCTTCGTCACGAGCGCCTCGAGGTCGACGCCGAGATTCGCCCAAGCCGGATCGACGTCGAACGCGATACGCTTGCCCGTGAATCCGCCGCCCGAGAAAACACCGCGCAGCCAATCGCCGAACGGCGCGTCGAGCGACTCGGCCCCCGACCAATCGAGAACCTCACCGCTGACAATGTCGAGTTCCGCCCGAAATCTCTCCTGGAGTGCATCGACGGCTGTCTCCACGGGACTCGAGGACGCGGCGGCGCCGATCTCTCCCGAGTAGAGGGCTTCGCGCGTCGCCGGAGCACTCGCATTGAGAAAGCCGAGGAGTCGATCGCGGTAGTCGCTCATCGATCGCCCCCTTCCTTCTCGCGAAAGCCGTTCGTCGACTTCCAACGCGAGCGGAAGCTCGGCTGCTCCACATCGGGAAGCTCTCGTGACCGAGCCCAACGCGCCGGGGGGCCAGGAAGCTTCCGCGCGAGGCCGATCGCCTTGAAGAAGCGATACAACGGACGGAAGAACCTCAACCCGCCACGCCAAAGAAGCGGTCGTGACGCGATCGCCGAGAAGAGCTTCATCGACATCCTCTCCGACGACGGCACACCGCCCGCGTCGACGTTTCGCGCGCGCAAGTCGAGAAGCATGTCGGGAAGCGGAATCTTCACGGGACAGACCTCGGCGCAGCGCCCACAGAGGCTCGACGCCTGCGGAAGATCCTTCGCGTGCTCGATCCCGACGAGGTGCGGCGTCACGACCGAGCCGATCGGCCCGGGATAGACCCAGCCGTAGGAGTGCCCGCCGACGCGCTCGTAGATCGGGCAGTAGTTGAGACAGGCGCCGCAGCGAATGCAGAGCAGCGACTCGCGAGTCTTCGGGTCCGCCCAGATCTTGGAGCGTCCCGCGTCGAGAAAAACGACGTGAACTTCCTCGGGTCCGTCGCTCTCACCTTCGGTTCGCGGCCCGCTGATGAACGAGACGTAGCTCGAGATGTGCTGCCCGGTCGCTCCTCGACAGAGAAGTCGTAACATCACCGCGAGGTCCTCACGACGCGGGAGCACTTTCTCGATGCCGATGACCGCGATGTGCACTTTCGGAATCGTCGTCGACAATCGGGCATTGCCTTCGTTCTCGACGATGACGATCGTCCCGTTTTCGGCGACCGCGAAATTCCCTCCCGAGATCCCCACCTCCGCGGCGAGGAAATCGTCCCGCAACGCTGCCCGCGCGGCGAGGGTCATATCGGGAATGTCGGCGTCGATCGGACAGTCGATGTGCTCGTTCAGCAGCTCCGCGATTTGCTCGCGCGACTTGTGAATCGCCGGCGCGATGATGTGCGAGGGTGTCTCGTTCGCGAGCTGGATGATGTATTCGCCGAGGTCCCCCTCGACGACACGAACGCCGGCCTCTTCGAGGTGGGCGTTGAGACCGATCTCCTCGGTCACCATCGACTTCGACTTCGTGACGAGCTTCGCGCCGCGGCTTTCGATGATCGAAAGGACCACGTCGCGTGCCGATTGCGAGTCTTCGCAGAAATGGACGTGTCCACCTCGCGCCGTGAACTTCTGCTCGAAGTCTTCGAGCGCCGACGGCAGGCTATCGAGCGCGCGCTTCTTGATGTCGTGACCGCGCTGGCGCAGCTCCTGCCAGTCGGGAAGCGCCGCGACGGCCTTCTCGCGCGCGGCCTGGAAGCTGACGTTCGCTCGCTTGATCGCGCCTCGGACGAACTCGTCCCCGAGGGCTTCCTTCGAAAGGTCTTGAAAATCCTGTGATCGAACTTTCACGACTCGCCCCCCTCGTCACCGATCAACACAGCCGCGATGATCTCCGCGATGTGACGCGTCTTGACAGTGGACGACTTGCGCCGCAAGCCGCCGTCGATGTGCATCAAGCAGCTGCAGTCCGTCGCGACGAGGCACTCTGCCCCGCTCTCCTCGACGTGCGCGACCTTGTCTTCGAGCATCGCCTCGGAGATCGAATCGTACTTCACCGAGAAGAGTCCGCCGAAGCCGCAGCACTCCTCCGACTTTGTCAGCTCCTTCCGTTCGCAACCCGCGATCGAGTCCAGCAGCTGTCGTGGTCCTTCACGGACGCCGAGCCCCCGGAGGGAGTGACAGCAGTCGTGCCACGTGATCGTCGAGAACTGTGCCGAGGCGTCTTCGCTGGCCTGCGGGACGTTCTCCACGCCCAAGGCATCCGTGAGGAATTGCGAAAGCTCCCAAGTCTTCGCGGCGAGTGCCTCGAATCGCTCGCGAAGCTCCGGCTCCTCCTGAAAAAGACTCGGGTAGTACTCCTTGACCATCGCCGCGCAGGACCCCGACGGACAGACTATGCACTCGCTCGACTCGAAGACCTCGAGAAAGTGCTTCGCCACGCGACGCGACTCATCGCGAAATCCCGCATTGAACGCGGGCTGACCACAGCAGGTTTGCGCCGCGGGGAACTCGACGTCGACGCCGTAGTGCCGAAGCACGCGCACGGTCGCCTCGCCGACGCGAGGAAACATCGAATCGATGAGACAGGTAACGAAGAGGCTGACTCGCTTCGGTGGAGCCGTCGGTTTTTGCGTCGTGCTCAAGGATCGGATTTCGCCAAACGGAGAAGCCCGGTGAGGGCGTTCGAGGGAGCCGCATTGTAGCTTTCGATGGTGACGGGCGGAAGATCTCACTACACTGATTCGATCACGCGGGAAGCTTCCCGTGCGAGAGAGGAAAACTCCCCGGATCCGACCCATGACGCAATTCCGCGACGTCTCCCCTTCGTCGATCACCTGGCTCTTCGTCTCGATCGTCCTCTGTACCTCGGTCCTTTCAGCGGGCGATTGGCCGCAGATGCTCGGTCCGAATCGCAACGGCGAGTACCTCGGCGCTCCGATCGCGTCGAAATGGCCGATCGGGGGCCCGACGAAACGCTGGAGTCGAAAGGTCGGTGACGGCTACGCGGCGATCGCGGTGAAGTCCGGTCGAGCGATCGTCTTTCATCGCGTCGGCGACGAGGAAGTCGCCGAGTGCCACGAAGCGCGCACGGGCAAGTCGATCTGGAAGGCCTCCTACCCAACCGCGTATCGCGACAGCTTCGGCTACGACGACGGACCACGCGGCACGCCGACGATCGTCAACGGTCGCGTCTATCTCTTCGGCGCCAAGGGCACGCTCAGCTGCGTCGACTTCGACAAGGGAAAGATCCTCTGGCAGCGCAAGACACACGATGACTACGAGCCGAAGGACAGCTACTTCGGCGCAGCCTGCTCGCCGCTCGTCCTCGGCAGCTCGGTCTTCGTCAATGTCGGCGGAATGAAAAAGGCACCGCAAGCTTCGGGACCGCCTCGCGGGACAAGCATCGTCGCGTTCGATGCAGAGACCGGCAAGACGCTCAGGACGACCCTCGACGACGAGGAGAGCTACTAGTCGCCCGTCGTTCCAAAGTTCGGGAACGAAGAGCTGCTCGTCTTTCACACGCGCACCTACGCTGCGGTGGTCGATCCCAAGAACGGCGATGTGAGGTTCAAGAAGCGTTGGCGAGCTCGCATCGCTGCGTCGGTCAACGCCGCGACGCCGATCGTCGATGGCGAAACGGTCTTCTTCTCGTCGAGCTACAGCACGGGAGCACTCTTTCTGCGTCACACGGGGAAGGGCCTTCTCGAGCAAGTCTGGACTAACGACTCGAGCCTCTCACTGCACTTCGCGACGCCGGTGCTCAAATCGGGATATCTCTACGGCTTTCACGGCCGCCAGGAAGCGAGCACGCCGCTGCGCTGCGTCGAGCTCAAGAGCGGAGCTGTTCGCTGGGAGCAAAAGACACCCGGAAAGAGTCGCTACGGATCGGGCTCGCTGATCGTTGCGGGCGACATCATTGTCGCGCTGACCGACAACGGCGAGCTCACGCTCCTCTCGGCCGACCCGACGAGCTTCCAGCGCCTCGCGACCGCGAGCATCATCGGTGACGGAATTCGTGCGCACGCGAGTCTCGCCGACGGGCTCCTGTTCGCGCGAAACAAGACGGAACTCGTCTGTGTCGATCTGGCCAAGCCTTAGTCGTCCAGGGGGCTTTCAGCCTGCCCCTCGCGCCTCCCTCGATTTCCGCCCTGACGACGCAGGAGTTCGAGGTTCCTCACCAAAGCAGTGCAGCATTCGAGTTTCACCACGCTCTCTCGCTTCAGTTTTGCTGCGACAGCGCTCGACTGATCCCTGGGTTCAAACTCGACGGCGCGCTGCGAGTGGCACGTCGTCGATGCACATCGGCGCAAATGTCGCGGAAACCGCCGAGGCCTGGCAGACCTCCCCGCCGATCGATCTCGAGAGCTCGAGATCGCGGTGCAGAACTTCCGACTGACGGATCTCGATGAGTTCGTCCGCGGTGATACGAACGGTGCTCCGCCGAATCCGCTCGATGCGGGCGATACGGACGACACGGGCGTAATCAACTTGACGGACGTCATCTACCTCCTCGACTTTCTCTTCCGAGGAGGAACCGAGCCGCCGCCGCCGTTCCCGACACCGGGAATCGACCGAACGCCGGACGACTTGGTTCCATAGGCCAGAATCTCGAGCGTACCTCCCGCCGAGTGAGTTAAACTGCGCGGCGCCCAGCAGCGCAGACAAGAACAACACTCGCTCGGAGAAACGCATGCGTTCGAAGACTTCGACCATCTCGGCCCTACTCTCGTCCCTCGTTCTCGCCTCGCTCTTGCAGTCGTGTAACGGAACTTACTCCGCCGCCAAGAAGGCGGATCACAAGGCCGTCGAAGAAAGTATGCACGAGCTCATGGAGTACGTGTTCGAGCCGACCTACAAGCGCCTGCGCCAATCGATGGCGTCTCCACCCGCGGACAAGGCCGGCTGGAAGTCGGTCAAGTCCGACGCGCTGATCCTCGCCGAGTCTTCGAATCTCCTGCTCTTCCGTGAGCCGGAGGAGATGAGCTCCGATTGGAACAGCTCGATCGTGGCGATCCGAGATCTCGGTGGCAAGCTCTACCAAGCCGCGGCCAAGAGTGACTACGACGCGGCAAAGGGCCACTACACCGCGATGCTCGAGAACTGCAATCAATGCCACAAGGTCTTCGCGGAAGGAAAGTACCAGCTCGAGCCGTAGGGGGTCGAATCGCGACGAGTCATCCAGGCATCAAAAAAAACCCGAGCCCCCTCGTTCGAAAGGGCTCGGGTTTATCAGCTCGGGTGAAGCGACTTACGCCCCACCCACGAACCGACTACTCACACGCCGACTGCTCGCACTCGAGAGCGCCGACCGGAGCGGTGGCACACTCGGGGTACGGGGATGCAGGCTGGGCTCCTCCCTGGAAGAGGAAGTTGAGCAAGTAGACCGCGTCGGTGAGCTGAACCGTCTCGTCACCGTCGACGTCGGCTGCCACCTGGCAGCAGAGATCGGCTTGGCCGGTGAAGAGGTGGTTCAGGACCGCGACCGCATCCGAGAGGTTGTGGTCGCCGTCACAGTTCGTGTCACCACGCGAGAACGAAGGACCGCTCGTGACACCCGCCGCTCGGCCGATGACCTCGACCTCGGCGAGAGCCGCCGTCCTCTGCCCCTCGAATTCTCCGGAGACGCCGGCAGCGGGGATACTGATGTTCATGCTGTCGAAACGAAGGGACGGGTTGAGCGAGACCGTTGTGCCGCCCTCCGCGATCGTACGGCGCACCTCGATGCGTTCCTGCTCGACACCGCCGAGTCGGGTCGTGATGTTCACGTGATTGACGCGAAGGTCGCGCGGGCCGTTGATGCCGTTGCCACTCTTCGTCCCGTAGAGCACCATCGAGCGCGCTTCGACCTCGAAGCCCCAGCTGAGGTTGACCGAACCATCGCGACGCTGCGAGGCCCACTCGCCCTCGACCGGGTCCGTTTTCCGGTCGACGAGATTCTCGGCGCGCAGGAAACGCCGCGTACGGTTGCCGAGCATGATCGTGCGCGTCGTGCTCGGCTTGAGGTCCGCACTCGGAGCGACGTTACCCCAGGTGAAGTCGTGCGGGACGGACTGCATCGAGTGACCCGCGTGGCAGCCGACAGACGAGCCGCTGTCCTTTCGGTTCGCCTCGGTACCGAAGTTGAGACCACCGACGTGGAAGATCTGGCCGTCACGGCCCATTCCGATGTCGCCACTCGTCGTGCGCAGCACCTCGAAGAGCGGAATGTT
>CAYZGY010000239.1:0-10057 GCA_964478085.1 uncultured Planctomycetia bacterium | reverse complement strand
GTTCAGAAATCATTGTGCACATGAGCGGCGTCTTCACCCGCTCGCTTTGTTGCCCACAGTCGACGGTGCGCCTCTAAGGAACCGTGTAGTAACCGAGCAAGATGGCCATCTCGTCTTCCGAAGTAACACCGAAGCGTAACGGCGGCGAGTTCGGAGACGGCGGATCGTGATACTCGTGGGTCGTAGAGAATCGAATCCCCTGACCCCGAGTGAGCACCAGCGGTGGATCGAAAGTGAGGTACTCGGGGTCGTCCCAGCTGTAGTTATCGTAGAGGAGCTTGTCTGCATCGACAGGACGGCCGCCCTGGATGATCTGAGCCGTGAACCGAGTGCCATGGCGGTGCATGTGCGACGAGAGCGAGTAGACCGAGATGCTGCGCGTGAGTGACCCATTGATCCCGATCGGGTCTTGCGCCGCTTGAGAAAAGCTCGGGAAGTCTTGCGTCGTCGTTCGGGTCGCGTTGGGCGGCACGTTGATGTTCGGGTTGATGTCGAAGATCTGTCGCACCGGCTTTTCGAGCTCTCCGGGCTCGTAGAAGAAGAAGTTGACGTAGACCTCGGCCTGAAGCGTCTCCTCGCTGCCGAGGTTCAGGTAATGCGAGTTGAGGTCGAAGCTCGTGTCGCGCGAGAAACGGAAACCGACGCCGTGAGGAAAGGACTGCGTGAAGAACGACTGCTGCGCGCCGACCACGAGACGACGCGAGGTGAGCACGTTGATCACCGACTCGGCGGGGCGAAGGCCAGGCGCGGGCTTCGCCGCCCCGTCGATGAACTGATAAAGGATGAAGTGGTGACTGGCATCGGTCATGTGGACGTCGATGCGCTTGACGTCGACGTTCGCCGTCGGGTGGTCGCGGAAGGGCCGGTCGACGAGCGAGAAGACCTCTCGCTCGCTTCGTGGCGCCACCTGGAATGGCTGGAGGTGAAGCTGAAAACCGTTTTCCGGCTTCGGCGGCGGCGGCACGCGATCGACGACGGGCGGCGGGTCATCCGTGATCGCGGGCACACCGGGCACCGTGCCATCGCGCGGTGCGCCGAAGAGGATCCACTCGCGGATGCCTGCGATCGTCGCGTCAGGAAGCGGCTCCGACGTATTCGTCGGCATGCGGTTCCCCTCACCGGGCCCCGGCTCGATCAGCTTGGTCAAGAGGAAGCTGTTGTCGGGCTTACCGGGATCGACGCGAAGTTTGCCGCTCTCACGCGCGACGCCGTTGAACGTCGGCATCGAGACGAGTGACTCGTACGCCTCGTCGAGCGTCCCGAAGGAGAGATCACCGCGCGCCGTCTCCGAGCTGTGACAAGACGAGAACGCACACGAGACTCCGAGCACGCTCTCGTAGATGTTCTGAAACGAAAGCTCGCCGGCCGCCTGACAGCTGTCGTCCTCTTCCTGGGTCAGAGGAGACGGCTCCTCTCCACCGCGAAAGAGCCACATCAGGAGAAACACCGCGTCCGTCAGCTGCAGCGTTCCGTTGGCGTCGACGTCGGCGGCCGGATCACATTCGGGCGCCGGGCCCGACTGGAACAGGTAGTTGAGGAGGCGGACGACGTCACCAAGATTGCGCTCGTCGTTCCCGTCGACGTCGCCACGCTGGATGCGATGTCCGCGCTGCGCACCGTCGCGAACCCACTGACGCATGAGAACGATGTCGATGTCCGCGAGCCGGTCGGCACCTCGCGGCATACGCGAGCCGAACCTTGGATCGTCACTCGCGACCTTGTCGATCAGCGGACTCTCGTCGGGATTGCCGGGAACGACGATCGGGCCGTCGTACAGAGCTCCGATACTGTCGATCGTCGATTGGTACGACGAGAGATCGACGCCACTCGTCGACTGACCGATATGGCAAGCTCCGCCCCCGCAGGTACGCGCGAAGATGGGCTTGATGTCGTTTTCGTACGTGACGACGTCGTGCGCAGTCGCCGTCGTTCCGCTCACCACGATCGAAAAAAACGCGACGTTCGCTACGGTTCGCCAACGGTTCGATTTCATGTTCACCCTCACGAAGCTCTGCGCGGACCGAAACCCGAGATCCGCGCCTCTGGAGTCGATCCTACCCGCCAAACCCGCCCTGCGACAGAAACCTCCGCGATTCTCGCATTCTAACAAGTTTCTGACAGCGGGGTGCTTGACTCACACTCGAGGACACCGGGTTGGCCGGGTCCGAATACGGTAAACTCGTATCGGGTTCAGATCGGCAAAGGAGATTCGTATGACTCTCTCCAGGAAACCCCGCCATGGGGCACTCGCGTCGCAGGTTTTGGTTTTCGCGATTCTGCTCGGAGTCTCGACATCGCGTTCGCAGGACTCCGAAACCGGCGGCCCCGCACCGGCGGACACGGTGAAGGCAGCCAGGTCGCCGAGCGATCGTCTGCTCGAGGCCGAGCTGGCCGAAGTCGCGACGGGCGATCTCGCGAAGGCGCTCGAGAGCTACGCGGCTCTCCTCACCGACAAGACGACGCCGACCGAAGTCGGGTCGCTCTGTTGCTTCGACCGGAGCGAATCGACGTATCGTCGCGACGGCAAGAACGACCGGTACTCCGCACACGGGAGAATCTCGTGCAGTGTCTCCGATCGCGTGAGCGGCTCGACGTCCTTCGCCCCTCTCACCAGAATGAGGCCCGCTTTCGGCGAGCCCCAAAGAGCCCCAAAGAGCTCCAAAGAGCTCCAAAGAGCTCCAAAGAGCTCCAAAGAGCTCGGAAGTTTCGCGGTGAGATCGAGCCGAGGTCACCGGTCTTTACCTCCCTTCGACTGGAGCACACCACCGACTTGCTCCGCAGGCGCGAACGCCTCCAGCCAGGACCGAGACGGAATGACCGCGCGCGCGCAACGTCCGACAGGCCTCGAGAACATCGGGCTCGAACCCCGTGTCGCTGACGACGACCCATCGTTCCTTCGACGCGTGCGTCAGCGCACGAAGCCGGTGCAGAGGAACGCGAATCGATCCACGCACGCGGAGCTGATCCACCTGGATTCGCGAACGAGTGTCGATGAAGCGAACTCCCGGAGGAATCTCGAGCTCCTCGCTCGAGCGCGCCCCGGCCAGACTCCGAGCGGAAACGACCAACTCCGTGGGATCGCTCAGAACGCGTCGTGCAGTCCAGGTAACGGAATATCGCGACGTACGGAGGGAGGGATTCCCCAGCATCATCAGCTTTCCAGAGAAATCTTAGGCGTCCTGCCCAGGAAGTGCCACCGGATTCCGGCCCTGTCGCTCACGTCCGAATTCCCGCGCACGGTGGACGCGCCGCGACGGTCTTTTCTGTCTGCGAGCGAGATCGTAAACTGACGCTTTCCGCGAACGCACGCTCGTTCGCTCGTTCCACACCTCTGACGAGACCGACGAACCGTGCGCGATTCTGCCACCCTCTCGATCACCACCCTCTCGATCACCACCCTCTCGATCACCACCCTCTCGATCGTCTTCTGCGCGATCCACGTCTCGGCCGCCGAGAGCTACGGTCGACCGAACGTCATCTTTCTCTTCACCGACGATCACGCCACGCACGCGATCAGCGCGTACGGCTCGAAGATCAACAAGACGCCGCACCTCGATCGCATCGCGCGAGAGGGCATGCTCTTTCAGAACAGCTTCTGCACGAACTCGATCTGTGGTCCGAGCCGCGCCGTGATCCTCACGGGCAAGCACAGCCACCTCAACGGGTTCATGACGAACTACAATCAGTTCAACGGCTCGCAGCAGACCTTCCCCAAGCTCCTGCGCAAGGTCGGCTATCAGACCGCGATGATCGGCAAGTGGCACCTCGGCACGGAGCCGACCGGCTTCGACTTTTGGGAAGTCCTGCGCGGCCAAGGCCCGTACTACAACCCGAAGATGCGCACGCCGAACGGCGACAAGCCGTACACGGGCTACACGACCGAGATCATCACGGACATCGCTCTCGATTGGCTCGAGACGAAACGAGACCCGGCGAAGCCCTTCATGCTCATGTGTCAGCACAAGGCCCCCCACCGCGAGTGGGCGCCCGGACCGAAGTACCTGACCATGTACGACGACGTGAAGATCCCCGAGCCCGCGACGCTCTTCGACGACTGGTCGAATCGCAATCGCGGTTGCAAGACGCAGACGATGACGCTCGCGCGACACTTCTCCTCGCGCGACATGAAGCTCGTTCCGCCGAACAACCTCACGCCCGAGCAGCTCGAGCTCTGGAACGCGGCTTACGGACCGAAGAACGAGGCGTTCCGCAAAGCGAACCTCAAGAACTCCGACCTCGTGCGCTGGAAGTACCAGCGTTACATCAAGGACTACCTGCGCTGCATCGCCGCGGTCGACGACAACATTGGCCGCATGCTCGCCTACCTCGACGAGACCGGCCTCGCGAAGAACACGATCGTGATCTACAGCTCGGACCAGGGCTTCTACCTCGGCGATCACGGCTGGTACGACAAGCGTTGGATGTACGAAGAGTCGCTCAAGATGCCGCTCCTCGTGCGTTGGCCGGGTGTGGTCAAGCCCGGCACGATCAACAGGGACATCGTCCAAAACCTCGACTACGCCGAGACGTTCCTCGACATCGCCGGCGCCAAGATTCCGGGCGACATGCAGGGACGCAGCCTCCTACCGATCCTCAAGGGACAGACGCCGAGCGACTGGCGCCAGTCGATGTACTACCACTACTACGAGAACCCCGGCGCCCACACCGTCGAGCGACACTTCGGCGTGCGCACGCAGCGTCACAAGCTCATCCGCTACTACGATATCGACGAGTGGGAGCTCTTCGATCTCGAGAAGGATCCGGACGAGCTCGAGAGCGTCTGGGCCGATCCGAGCTACGCCAAGGTGCGCGCGGAGCTCGAGGTCGAGCTCCGTCGTTTGCAGGTCAAGTACCTCGACGAGAACCCGATCCGGCCGAAGCGCGGCGGACGCGTCAGTCGACGAGCGCAGAGAGTTCTGCGTCGACTCGCGGCGAAGGTCAAGACGAAGCAGGTCTTCCAGCTCGACGCCCCCGACGGCAAGGCCCACCGAAATCTCGATCCTTCGGCGAAGCCTCTGACGGTCGGCGCGTGGTGCACGTCGAAGACGGGTAACGGCGTCATCATCGCGCAAGGCGGCGCGTCGCTCGGTTACAGTCTCTACCTCTCGAGCGGTGAGCTACGCTTCGCGATTCGCAACAATGACACGCTCTTCGAGGTCAAAGCGCCGAAGACGATCGCTGCCGGCACGCGATTCCACGCCGCGGGCGTCCTCTCGCCGAAGGGCAAGATCTCGCTACTCGTCGACGGAAAGGTCGTCGCGGAAGGAAAGGGCGAGCTGATCGCCGCCAGACCGGCCGACTCCTTGACCACGGGCGACGACACGGGATCCGCCGTCGCCGATTATGTTCAGAAGACAAAGTTCGAAGGCACGCTCGAAGACATCCGCGTCTTCTGGGGCGTGGTCGACGCCGAGGCACAAGCTGCCTGGCTCCAAAAGAAACAGTGATTCAGCGCGAAACGCGGAGCAAGAGAACGATGGCGAACGAAGTCCTGACCGCCGAGCAACTCGCAACCTACGAACGTGACGGCTGCGTCGTCGTCCCTGGCCTCTTCGACGCCGAGGAGATCGATCTCCTCCGTCGTGCCGCCAAGGAAGACCGCCAGCTCGATGAGCATTCCTTCGGCAAAGCCGATGGTGAAGGCGGCACGGTCCGCCTGTCACTCTGGAATCACCCGGGCGACGGCATCTACGGCATGTTCGCGCGTTGCCATCGCATCGTCGACGCGATGGAGCAGATCCTCGGAGACGAGGTCTACCACTACCACTCGAAGATGATCATGAAGGATCCGAAGGTGGGAGGCGCGTGGACTTGGCACCAGGACTACGGCTACTGGTACCAGAACGGCTGCCTCTACCCGCTGATGGCGAGCGCAGTCGTCGCCGTCGACGCCGCAACGAAGGAAAACGGCTGCATGCAGTTCCTCAAGGGCTCGCATCACATGGGCCGCGTCGACCACGTCCTGAGCGGCGATCAAGCCGGTGCCGACATGGAAGCCGTCGACGCTGCCGCCGAGCGCCTCGAGCTCGAGTACTGCGAGATGTCGCCCGGCGACGTCGTCTACTTCCACTGCAACGCGCTCCACCGCTCCGACCGCAACCGTTCGGAGAACCCGCGCTGGTCGATGATCTGCTGCTACAACGCGAAGAAGAACGACCCGTACAAGGACTCGCACCACCCGCGCTACACGCCACTCAGCAAAGTCGACGACAGCGCGATCAAGGAGGTCGGCCTCAAGCGCTTCGAGGACGATCCCTCGGACGTGGCATGGATGGACGACGCCGACGACCAGAGCGCGAGGAGACTCGACGGGGCGGAGTAGCCGATCAGGAGCCCCAGTAGACGATCAGCGCCGCCGCTTCGGAGCGACGAAGTCGGGGTTCGCTTTCGGCTCCCTGGATCCCGTCCGCGCGATCCACGCATCGAGCGCCTTCTCGAGCTCCGCGACCTTGTCCGGCAGTTTCTTCGCGAGGTCTTTCGTCTCGCCGAGATCGTCCGCGAGGTTGTAGAGCTCGACGCGGTTTCCTTCGTATCGTCGGAGAAGCTTCCAGTCGCCCTTGCGCAGGATGCTGTACGGCATGATGCGCCCGCGGTAGTGCGGGAAGTGCCAGAAGAGCTCGTCGCGTCCCGCGATGCTCTTACCTTCGCCCGCTCGCAGAAGCGGCATCAGGTCGACGCCGTCGATCTCGATCCCCTTGGGGCGCTCGACCTTCGCAGCCGAGAGAACGGTCGGGAAGTAGTCGACGCTCGTGACGGGAACTTTCGAGACCTTTCCTGCCGGAACGATTCCAGGCCAACGAACGATGAGCGGCACGCGGATGCCTCCCTCGTAGGGATTGCCCTTGCCGGATCGGAGCGGCTTGTTGTTCGTCGGACCGAGCAATCCACCGTTGTCCGAGGTGAAGATCACGAGCGTGCTCTTCGAAAGATCGAGCCGGTCGAGCGTCTCGAGGACTCGCCCGACCGCATCGTCGACGCTCTCGACCATCGCCGCGTACTTCGCATTCTTCTGCAGGAGCCCACCATCACTCTTCTTGATCTTCTCAGCGTACTTCGCAGTGACATCGGCCTTCGCCTGGATCGGCGTATGCACTGCGTAGTTCGCGAGGAAGAGGAAGAACGGCTTCTCGCGATGCTTCTCGATGAACTGCACCGATTCATCGGCTTCGCGATCGCTCAAGTACTCGCCCTTCTTCCGCGGCGGAAGGGTGGGAATCCCGTCGAGCCTCTTGTTCGAGTACGGATCGAAGAACGACGGGGGCTGGCCGAAATCACAACCACCGTAATTGAAATCGAAACCCTGCTTCTTCGGGTACCAGTCGTCCGGACCGAGATGCCACTTGCCCACGTGCGCAGAAACGTAACCCGCCGGCTTGAGCGCTTCGGCGAGGGTCACTTCTTCGTGCTCGAGCCAGAGCGGATTGCGCGGACAGAGCAGCTTGCGATTCTTTCCGCCGACGTACTCGGGGACCTTCGCTCCGGGCGCCGGAATCTTTCCGCCTTGGAAACGCGCGCGGATCCAATCGGTTATGCCGATGCGACCGGGATAGAGCCCCGTCATCACAGCGGCACGCGTCGGCGAGCAGACCGCGCAGGCGGCGTAGGCATCGGTGAACCGCATTCCCTCGCGCGCCAGGCGATCGAGGTGCGGCGTCTCGTAGAGAGAGCTGCCGTAGCAAGCGAGGTCGGCCCAGCCGAGATCGTCGACGAGGACGAGGACGACGTTGGGCTTCTTCTCCTTGGCGAGCACCGAAGATTCGACGAATAACGCGAGAACACAGAAAGCGAAGGAAAAGGAGAGAGGTCGAGCCAAGAACCGGTCCTCATTAGCCTGCAGCCGTTTCGACGACCTCGCTCAGCGGATTCCCCACGCCGGAATCAGCTTCGCCGAAAGCGCGAGCGATTCCGGCACGACCGCTGGGATCACGTTCGTCAGCACGCGGTGACCTCGGATCGAGACCGAGTTCGCATCCTTCTTCGCGAGAATGAACCCCGGTCGAAAGAGAGGCAAGAATTCCTCGCCCGCGGGTAGCGCGGCGACGTCGATCCCGTACCGAACGATCGCAGGCTGTGCCGTCGGCCCGAGGAGGCCGAGAATCGAGGTTGCGGTGTTGTAGCCAACGAGAAAGTCCTCGCCGCCGCTGAGCACGGCGAACGCCGAACCCTTCGTCGCTGCGAGCAGCGGCTTCCAACGATCGGACTCCGCGACCTTCGGCGCCTTCTCGTGAACGAGGAAGTATCGCTCGAGCGCTTGCGGCGAATCGGCGACGAGAATCCAGTCGTCGGTGATCGGCGCAAACGCGAGCGAGATCCCCGGATCGAGCGCCAAGATCGCCATCTTGATCTCGTCGTCGAGATTCTGAAGCGGTCCGCTTGCCGGACCGATTCCGAACGAGCGCATCAGGCTCGCCGCGCGAATGTACACACCACTTCGATCATCGAGCTCGAGCGGGATGAGCTCCGCTCCCGTCTTGCGCGCGAACGCATCGAGCGCTTGGAGGTACGCGACGATCTGACCCGTCGGGCAAATCGCGTACTTGTCCGGGAGCAAGCCACCGGCCGGCGGATAGACCTGGAACGAGGTGACGTCGAGACGAGGCAGCTTCTGGAGCTGCTCCTTCATCGAAAGACCCGTCGCGTCCTCGAAGAGGTGCACGAGCCCCCGATAGATCGGCGCGACCTGCCATTCTTCGGGAAGGGAAAGCGCCAGAGCTTCGATCTCTCGAAAGAAAAGTCCCTTGTCGATCGAGTACGAACCGAAGTGCGTCGCGCTCGCCGGCACGAGCCCGAAAGCGTCGGTACTTTGCGGAGCGTCGAACGCGTCGACGAAGGTCTTCACGAGTCCGCTGAAGCCCTTCTCGCTCTGGAGGCTGAGACTCTCCTCCCAATCGCCATCCGAAAAGCCGAGGTCGAAGCGGACCCCGTCGAGTCGATCGAAACCGAGAGCGCCGGCAACACCATCGATCATCGCGGGAGCTCCCTGGTCGTTCCCGGGAATCGCCTTCGCCGCGACGATCGACTTCATAAGCCCGACGAACTTCGTGCCACTGAAGTAAACCGAGACGAGCGGGTCGGAAAGCGCGTCATTCTTCGCCGCGCGGTAGGCCGCGGTCGAAACAAGACTCGCGTCGACCTCGGAATTCGCCCCTCGATGGGCCACGTAACGCGCGACGACATTGTCGAGCGCGTTCTGGAGACCGACGCTGAGAACCAGGTGGTTCCCGAGCACGACGCGTTGCGCGGCGTACTCTTCGCGATCGAGCGCGATACTGATCACGTTCTCGTCACCGATCTTCTTCTTCGTCGGCTTGACGCCGAGCCCGTTCGCGGCGAGGTGCACGTAGGTGCTGAAGAGCGTCAAGACGCGCTGACGCTCCTTCGCGAGATCGATCGCGACGAAACAGCTCGGCATCTCGGATCCCGGATTCTCCTCGACCGCGACCGTCCATGTGGTGCTCATCGTGTCGAGAAACTGAAAGATGTCGCCGCCGAAGAAGAGCTTGAAGGGCCCGGTCTGCTGAACGACCTGCTCGCGCAGCATCTCCGGCAACTTGCCGAGCGCCTTCTGAAGCTCGGGGTGCGACGCGATCTTCCCGAACGGAGAATTCGGCACGGCTACTCGCAGACCGCCGATGTCGACACTCGCGAGGAGCACCGTGCGATCCGAAAAGCACTTCTCGGGCACGAAGGGAACGATCTTCTCCTCGTCGTCTTGAGCCCGGACGATTCCGAAGGGACTGACGACGAGCGCAAAGAGCGCAAAGAGCGCGACGCTGAACGAATTCGTGTGCTGACGTGTGTTCTTCATGGCTCACTCCCCCCGCTTCTTGCCGTAACGCTTCGTCTGCTTCTCGAGGAGCGCCTTGAACTTCGCTTCCTCCAGAAACTCGACACGCCGGTCGACATACATGACGTAGCGCCCTCCACGCTTGAACGCCTGCTTCTCGTAGCAAAGGATGCGTGTCTTGATGTCGTGCGGACCTTGCTTCCACGGCACGACGTGATAGCTGCAGTTGCGCTCCTCGATCTTGACCTTCCCTGCCGCGGTCTTTCCTGC
>CAYZGY010000238.1:0-10075 GCA_964478085.1 uncultured Planctomycetia bacterium | reverse complement strand
CGCCGCGCCGGGCTGTCCCGTCTTCCTCACGCGATGCGAGCGACGCGAGCCACGCGATGCCGGCACGATTCCCGAGCCGAGGGTGTCGCAGCTCGATCGTCCGCCCGCTCCCGTCGGCCTCGACCGGCCAGGCGTTGCTTCGAAACGTCCGATCGTCGACGCCGTCCCCCGGGTCCAGGTCGTTCGTCGGACCAAGGGTCCGGCAACTCGAGACGCAGCCAGCCACGACGAAGACCCAGCCCGAAGCATTCATCAGGCGTCGCTTTTGCTCCACTTTCCCATCCCCCCGTTCACAGGCAGCCCCCGTTCAAGGTGACCCACTGTGCAACACCGAAAAACGTCAACGGGCGGGACCAGCCAGATGGCTAATGCCAATCATGGACCTGAACGGACGCGGACACAAAAGACTCCGCGGTCTCGCAGGGGAGCGAAACCCGATATGCGGACGGCGCGAGAACCGCTGCCGATCTACCAGGAACTCGACCCGCCCAGCCCCCAAAAGCGAGCTCGAGCGCAGCGTCGAGCCAGCTCCTCCGGATCGACGCGGAGATCGAGCCTCGCGGCGCGTCGCGGCGTCCTGACGTCATTTCGACATCCGCCGACCATCGGCATCAGAATCGCCCTCAGCATCCAGCTCCTGCGCATCGTTGAGCGTGTCCAGCGAATGGAAACTCAATCTCCCTCGTCAGGAAACAGCGAGATATCGCCGACGTCCTCGCCGCGCGCCTCGGCTTCCTTCTTCTCGTTCCACTTCTTGAGCCACGACTCCCACGACTTGCCCGACGCCGTGTCTCGGCCCGAGAACTCGACTCCGCGGACCTTCGCGTAGAGGACGCGTGGACGATCGCCGGATGCGCACATCATGTCGATGTACGGCTCGTCGGCACTGAGATCACGGTTCGCGAGGTACCCCGTGACCGACTCGCCGCCTTCGAGGAGCAACGTCACGTCTCCGCGGTAATCGAACGCCGCCTCGACGACATCGCGTAGGCGGTCCGGGTTCGAACCTTCCCAGCGAAAGCCCTGGGAGATGTCCTCCGCCTCGTCCGCTTCGCTCATGCCGAGGCCGATTCTCGATCGGGGGCCGCTGCTTCGGAACCGTCGTCTTTCGACGTGGCACCATTCTTCGAAGCACCATTCTTCGAAGCACCGCTCTTCGAAACCGTACCGAGAACGGGAAGCTCGGTGAATCCTTCGACCGACGGCATCGACGACGCTGCAGGAGCGGGCTCTTCGAGCGGAGCATCCTGCGGCCGAGCGATCTTCGACCTGATCCCGAAGATCGTCGCCCGCACGGTCGCGAAAAATCCGCGCAGGCTACCGAACGTCTCGTCGACCGCGGTCGCCTCGTAGCCCGAGTGAACCATGCAGTCGCGGCACTTGTCGTTCTTGTCGTGGCCGTAGTCGTCCCAGTCTGTCGTCTCCATCAGCTCCTTGAACGTGGAGGCGTATCCTACCTGGAGAAGGTAACAGGGACGCTGCCAACCGAAGGGATTGTAGGTCGGGTTACCCCACGGCGTGCAGGGATAGTCGCGACCGTCGATGCCCTGGAGGAACTCGAGGAAGAGGGGGGACTGGTTGAACTTCCACTTCTTCTTCGGGTTCGAGAGGATGCGTGCGAAGAGATTCTTCGTACGGCTCCGTTGCAGGAAGCTCTCCTGATCGGGAGCCTTCGAGTAGCTGTAGCCCGGCGAGAGCATCATGCCCTCGACGCCGAGCGCCGACATCTCGTCGAAGAAGGCTCGCACGCGCTCGGGATTCGCGCCCTCGAAGAGCGTCGTGTTCGTCGTCACGCGGAAGCCGCGCTCGAGCGCGAGCTTGATGCCGCGGAGCGCCTTCTCGTAGGTGCCCTCACGACAAACCGCGAAGTCGTGCTCCTCCTCGAGACCGTCCATGTGGACGCTGAAAGTGAGGTACTTCGTCGGCTTGAAGAGATCGAGCTTCTCCTCCAGAAGAAGCGCGTTCGTGCAGAGGTATATGTACTTCTTGCGCTCGACGAGTCCGTCGACGATCTCGTCGATGCGGCTGTGCATGAGCGGCTCCCCACCGGGGATGCTCACGATCGGAGCACCGCACTCGTCCGCCGCGTTGAAGCACTGCTCGGGCGTGAGCTCCTGCTTCAGAACGTGCGCGGGGTACTGGATCTTGCCGCAGCCCGCGCAAGCGAGGTTGCAACGGAAGAGCGGCTCCAACATCAGGACGAGTGGGTAGCGCTTTTGGCCTCGAAGCTTCTTCTTCAAGACGTAGGACGCCACGGTCCACATCTGCGAAACGGGAACGCCGATGGCTCTCGAGCTCCTGTAGATGCGACTCGGAAAGGCCGTTCAGCCTGGCTAAACACCGGCCTCACACGAACATAAAGAGCAGAGTATGCCACGCCCCCCAGGGGCGGTCAAGCGATCCCGGCGCCCGCTTCGAGACTTCCCGAGGGTCTCTCAAGGCTTGATAACCCTTGATGCTTCCGCATCTTGCGACTCCCGCAGGGCGCGGAGAGCGACGCCGCCGAGAAAGCCGACCGCGAATCCGGCGAGGTGAGCGACGTAGTCGACCATCGCGACCTCGAGCGACCGCTGGACCCAGTACCCGATCAGATTGAAGCCGACCCAGAAGACGACGAACATCCAGGCCGGTCCACGCAGGACGACCGGTACGAAGCGGAAGAACAGCGAGCCGACGAGGATGCGCGTCCGAGGGAATGTGATGAGGTACGCTCCGAGCACGGCGGAGATCGCACCCGAAGCTCCGATGCGGATCGTATCGTTGCCCTGCGCGTAGGCACTCAGGCACGAGGCCCCTCCCGCGAGCACGCCGCAGACGAGATAGAACGCGACGAATCGCATCGACCCGTAGCGCTCCTCGAGGTTGTCCCCGAATACGTAGAAGAACGCGATGTTTCCGATGAGGTGAATCCACCCGCCGTGAAGGAACATCGAGGTCACGAGACGATACCACTCCCCGTCGTACCGCACCGCGTCAGGGCGAAGGCCGTACGCGATGACGATCTCGTTCACGTCGATGCCGGTCAACAGAGGCAGAGCGAAGATCACGAGGTTCGCGAGGACGAGCAGCCACGTGAAGAGCGGGAAGATCGTGCACGGGTTTCCGACGTCGATCGGGAAGCCCGTGATCGCGACGAAGAACTCCTTCGGATTCTTCGGGAATCCGACGCGCAGCGAGGTGGTATCCCCGGGCGTTCCGTCTCCCTCCGGCCGACTCGGTTCCTCCGCGATCTCGAACGGCGACCCGACCGTCGAATCGTCAGCCCGATGCACCTTGTCGACGACCATGTGCTCGGAATGACCGCCGAGCTCCTCGAAAGTTCCTGCCACCATCGCGGGGAAGCGCAGGCGCCGCAGCGTTCCGACGTCGAGCCACATGCCGTGACACTCGCCGCAGAAGTAGATTTCGTAACGGTGTCGGCCTCTTGCGCAGAACCGCGGGATCAGATCGCCGCGACAGCACGGACAGGGGTAGACCGCGTACGAGTGCGGCACGTACGGCATCGTGTCGATAAGCTTCTGCGTCACCTCGGCGCCCGTGAGCGCCTCGAACTCGAGGTGGTCGAGGAAGACACCCTCACACGCGAGACAGCGATCGATCTCGACACCACGCACGACGCCGGTCTGAAGGACCTGACCGTCGCGTGGGCAGCAGCGACTCGCTTGCGAATCACCACCAATCGAACGCTCGTGGATCTCGCGGAAGTGCATCGACGCGTTACTCGAGGCCCGCCGTGTCGATCGTCTGGTGCAGGAACGGCGCCTTTCCAGGATCGTAATCGGCCGCGATCTGCCCCTTACCACGCAACTGGTACTTGTAGATCACCAGACCGTCGAGACCGACTGGACCGCGCGCGTGCGTCTTGTTCGTCGAGATGCCGACCTCCGCGCCAAGCCCGTAACGGAATCCGTCCGAGAAGCGCGTCGATGCGTTGTGAAAGACTCCGGCGGAATCGACACGAGTCATGAAGTACTCGGCGTTGACCGAGTCTTCCGTGACAATCGAGTCGGTGTGGTGCGAGCCGTGCTCGTTGATGTGATCGACGGCCTCCTCGAGCGAATCGACGACCTTGATCGCGACGATGTGGTCGAGGAACTCGGTGTCCCAGTCGGACTGCTTCGCAGGAACGGCGTCCTGGAGAAATCGCCTCGCCTCCGAATCTGCACGCAGCTCGACCCCCGCCGCGCTGAGCGCCGCGCCGACCTTCGGAAGAAGATCGGCGAGTCGATCGCGATGAACGAGAATCGTCTCGACCGCGTTGCACGCTGCCGGGTAGTGGGTCTTCGAGTCGACGGCGATGCGAATCGCCTTGTCGGCGTCGGCCGAGCTGTCGAGGTAGATCGCACAGATCCCGTCCGCGTGACCGAGAACGGGGATGCGCGTCGAGTTTTGAATCGATTGGACGAGCTCGTTCGATCCGCGCGGAATGATGAGATCGATGAACTTGTCGAGCTCGAGCATCTCGCGCACCTCTTCTCGTGTCGAGACGAGCTGCACGGCTTCACGCGGCACTCCTGGGACCGACGCGAGCGCTTCTTGAATCGTCTCCACGAGAATCGCGTTCGAGCGAGACGCTTCGCGCCCCCCCTTGAGGATCACCGCGTTCGACGACTTGAGAGCGAGACAAGCGATCTGCACGGCGGCCTCGGGGCGAGCCTCGAAGATCACGCCGATGACGCCGAGAGGAGAGGTGACACGGTAGAGATTGAGCCCGTCGTCGAGTCGCGTCGCCAGCGTGACCTTGCCGACGGGGTCTTCGAGCTTCGTGACGTCCTCGATGCCCGCGAGCATCGCGAGGAACTTCATCCCTTCGAGATCGAGGCGCTTGAACATCGCCTCGCTCATGCTGCCCGCCTCGACCTCCTTGGCCGACTCCTCCTTGTCGGCGTCGTTCGCCGCGAGGATGTCGTCCTGGCGTCGCTCGAGGGCGGCACCGACAGCGGCGAGCGCCTCGTTCTTCACCTCGGTGGAGAGAGCACCCAGGACGAGCGCGGCATCGCGCGCACGACGGGCGATCGCCTCGACGCTCGTATCTTCACCTGTGCTGGCGCTATCGGAATTCACGGAATCGGGGGGCATAGTGGCTCCAGGAATCGTGGCTCCAGGATTCGTGGGCTCCGCGGAGGGATTCTTCCCTCTTCTTCGGCATCTTTTTCGGGCTATCTGTTGTCGCTTTCGGACGGAGGCGAAACGGTATTGTACTCCCAAAAAACGGCCGGTAGTATGCCCCGTTGGTGTTCAGGCGAGAACGACTTCAGAAGACAATCCCATCCCCTCGAGAGGTAGACAGATGGCCACGGAACGCAGCGGTGCAGTGACGTTTAAGGGTGGACCGATGACCCTTGTTGGACCCGAGCTCAGCGTCGGCGACGACGCCCCCGATTTCTCGGCCATCGACCAAGGCCTCGCGGAAGTGACCCTCGCCTCTTCGGCGGGCAAGGTTCGCTTGATCTCGGTCGTGCCGTCGCTCGACACGCCGGTCTGCTCGGACCAGACGAAGAAGTTCGGTGATGCGCTCAAGACGCTCCCCGATAACGTCCAGGTCTACACGATCAGCCTCGACCTCCCCTTCGCGCAGAAGCGCTGGTGCGGTTCGGAAGGTGTCGAGATGACGACGCTTTCGGATCACCGCTCGAAGTCCTTCGCCGAAGCCTACGGCGTGCTCCTCAAGGAGCTCCAGCTCCTGACGCGTGCGGTCTTCGTCATCGATGCGAACGACAAGCTCACGCACGTCGAGATCGTCGGCGAGGTCACCGAGCACCCGAACTACGACGCCGCGGTCGATGCGGCCAAGTCGGCGGCGGGTTAGTCGAAACGAGAACGTCCAAGTGACGAAGAAGTACGTCAACGACAGTGCCGTCGAGATCGTCGAGGAGCCGCCCGAAGGCTCCGTCCGGCACGCCGTCTTCGATCTCGACGGCACGATTTCGTTGCTGCGCGACGGCTGGCAGGATCACATGGTCCCGATGATGATCGAGACCCTCGAAGCCTGCCCCGGCCGCGCGAACGCCGCCCGCGAGAGTCGTGAGGAGCTCACCGCGCTCATCATCGACTTTGTCGACCACCTGACGGGCAAGCAGACGATCTACCAGATGATCCGCCTCGCCGAGGAGGTCGAGAAGCGAGGCGGCACGCCCGAAGATCCGCTCGTCTACAAGGAGCGGTACAACGAGCGCCTGCTCGAGACCTTCGGCGAGCGCATTCGCCGACTCGAGAGCGGTGAAGCCTCGCCCGAAGAGTTCCTCATCACGGGCTCGATGAAGTTTCTCGAGGAGCTCCATCGCCGCGGGGTGCGCTGCTACCTCGCGAGCGGCACCGACGTCGAGTTCGTACGCAAGGATGCCGAGGTCCTCGGCTTCGCTCACCTCCTCGAAGGTGGCATCTTCGGCGCCCTGCCGAACTACGAGGACTTCTCGAAGGCGAAGGTTATCGCGAAGATCCTCGAAGACTTCGAGCTCAGCGGACCGGAGCTGATGATCGTCGGCGACGGCTACGTCGAAATCGAGAACGCGCGTGCCGTCGGTGCGATCGCGTTCGGCATCCACTCGAGCGAAAACAACCGCTATCACATGAACGCCGACAAGCGTGGTCGGCTTCAGCGTGCGGGGGCCCACTTCCTCGCGCCGACGCTCGACGACGGTATCGCGCTGCTCGATCACCTCGGCATCTGAACGCCGACGACTCTCGACTTACCGGAACGCACTCGCGAGGCGTTATCGGTCAGCGGGCCGAAAACGCTGCCGCTCTTTTTCGGATGCGTCCGATAGTTCGTCATGCCGTCATCATCTCCCCGGACGACCATCGACGATCCCTACGCGCCGCCGGACCTCTACGATCCGCCGGTCGCGTCGCCGAACGTCGAACGATCGACGCACGCGCCACTTCTCTCATGGCGCGTCGGGTTCTGGGTGGCGCTCGGCGAGCTAACGCTGCTCGTCGCCATCTGCTCGATCGAGATCGCCGACGGCAGGCTCTTCGCGCTCGCGGATACGGGCGAGACCGTCGCTCAGCCCTTTCCCGGCAAAGTGCCCGATCTCGTGCTTCGCTACCGGAGGATCTGGTTTCCGATAGCGGCCGCGGCGACCTTCAGCCTCTGCGCGTGGACACTCTTTCGCCTCTCGCGTCACGACGGAAGCCGAGCGCTCATCTCAGCGACTCTCGGCGTCGCCTGTGCTACCTCGATCACGGCACCCGTCGCCAAGCTCTTTGAAGGCTACTACTCGTTCGACCTGCCCCTCGGCCCCGCCGCTGCAGACTCTGCCCTTCTCGCCTGCTTCGAGGAGTTCGCGTTCAATCTCGCGATCCTCCTCTTTCCGTTGATCATCGGCGGCTTCGTTCGTATCGTCGGCAGCTCGCTCAAGTTCGAGCTCGGAATCCACGAAGCGACGAGCGTCGTGGCGTCTAAAAACGGCTAAACACTCTTCGGTGATCCCGATGTATCAGCGCGTTCCCCTACGAGGCCTCGTCGTACTGTGTCTCGTCGTCGGCTGCCAGCCACTGGCCTGGCAGAAGCGCCCCAAAAACCAGAAGAAGCAGGACCAGAAGTTCTCGAAGGCCGGGCAGTACAAAAAGTTCACCCGTGCGCTGATTTCGATGATCACGACCGGACAAGTCGACGAGGCCATCGCCGAGTACGAGCGGCGACTCGAGAAGGACCCGAAGGACCTCGAGTGTCATTTCGGACTGGCCGTCGCGCACTCGCGTCGTGATGACCTCGAGAAGGCGATGCAACACGCGAAGCGTGCTGTCGAGCTCGGACTTCCGATCGGCCGCTTCCACGCGGGCCCCAGGAACCTCACGAAGAAGCTGACCGAGAGTCCCGCGTTCCGAGAGCTCGCCGCGAGTCACCCAGTCGATCTCATCCACGGACCGATGTTGGGATCGATGACGGATACGAGCGTTCGAGTTTGGGTACGAACGGCTCGCGAGTCACGCATCGAGATCGAGATCTCGAAAAACGCCGACTTGAGCGACGCGCGTAAGACGAATCCCGTCTCGACGTCGTCGACGTCGGATTTCACGGCCGTCACAGACGTCACGGGACTCGAGCCGAACACGGTCTACTTCTACCAGGTCGTCGTCGACGGAAAGCTCCTCGCGACGAAGCCTTCCGCGCCGTTCAGAACCTTCCCCGCCGGTGGCAAGCCCGCGAGCTTCAAGATCGTCTTCGGCGGCGGGTCGGGCTACGTCCCCGAGCACGAGCGGATGTGGAACACGATCGAGAAGCAAGGCGCCGCCGCGTTCCTCGCCCTCGGCGACAACGTCTACATCGATCGCCCGCAGCTCAGCGAAACACAACGATACTGCTACTACCGTCGTCAGAGTCGACCCGAGTATCGACGCTTCGTCGCGTCGTGCCCGGTCTTCGCCATCTGGGACGATCACGACTTCGGAACGAACGACTGCCTCGGCTCTCCTGGGACGGACGACATCCCGTGGAAGATGCCCGTGTGGCGAGTGTTCCGCGAGAACTGGGCCAACCCGAGCTACGGAGGTGGCGATGAGACGCCCGGCGTCTGGTACGACTTCTCGATAGGCGACGTCGACTTCTTCCTCCTCGACTGTCGCTTCTATCGCCACTCCCCACGCACCGAGAAGCAGACGATGCTCGGTCCGGCTCAAAAAGCCTGGCTGCTCGATCGTCTCGAAAAGTCGAAGGCGACGTTCAAGGTGCTCGCGTCTTCGGTTCCGTGGACACCTCTCGTCAAAGGCAAGGGCAAGGGAAGCCCGGACACGTGGGACGGCTACCCGCGCGAGCGCGAGGAGATCTTCTCGTTCATCGAGAAGAATCGCATCGAAGGCGTCCTCCTCATGTCGGCCGACCGCCATCGCAGCGATGCGTACAAGAACGAGCGCCCCGAAGGCTACCCGCTCTACGAGGTGAGCAGCTCGAAGCTGACGAACCAGCACACTCACGGACTGATCAAGCACTCGCTGTTCGGCTACAACAAGAAGTGCTCGTTCGGGCTGATCACATTCGATACGACGAGGGCGAATCCCGAGATCCGCTACGACATCGTCAACATCGGCGGCGAGGTGATGCACACGCTCATGATCAAACGCAGCGAGCTGAAGTTCGACCGCTGAGAGTGGACTTCAGCGATCGAGGGCACGCAAGCTATCTCGTAACGAACGGATCATCAGTCCCGTGTCCGATCCGAGCCCGACCATGCGGAATCCCTGATTTTTCCGGCGCTGCGCATTTTCGACGTCAAGCGCCATGACTCCCGTCGCGATGCCGCGGGCCGCGGCTCGATCGCAGACATGAAGGAGCTGCTCCGCGACGCCCGGGCCCTCCCACTGACCGAGGTGCCCCTGCGAAGCGGAGAGATCGTTCGGACCGAGGAAGACCGCCGTCAGGTCCCCGACCTCCAGAATCTCGTCGATCGCGTCGACAGCGACCTTCGCCTCGATGAGCGGGATCACCATCGTCTCGCGATCCGCGATCTCGAGGTACTCGTCGAACGCGAGCCCCCATGCGACCGCACGCTCACCGCCGACCCCGCGCGTGCCCGCGGGAGGGTATCGCGACCAACCGAGCGCCCGCTCGACGTCCGCAGCGGATTTTATCAGAGGCACGATGACGCCGTGCGCGCCCATGTCGAGGACTCGACGGATCGAGTCCTCCTCGAGCCTCGGAACTCGCACGACGACCGACGTCTCCGAGCCTCGCGAGGCGCGCAAGTGATCCATGACGTCCTTGAAGTCGAGATGGCCGTGCTCCATGTCGACCGTGATCCAGTCGACGCCGAGCGCGACCGCGATCTCGGTGACCGCAGCGCTTTCGAGGGTGACCCAAAGCCCGACGCAAGAATCGCCGGCGTCGAGTTTCGTCTTGAGCGGATTGAAATTCATGGTGCTCGCTGTTCGTCATCGACCGATTGACAGAATAGAGACTTTCGCAGAACTTGAGCGCTTTCGCTGCCCAATTCCGCCCCATGCCCACCCAAACGCCTGCAACTCCAAACTCGAACCCGAGAGTGTCAGGCCCCCCCCGGGCGGCCGGGGGGCGGGCCCCCGGCGGGATCGGGGGCGGGGGGCCCCCCCGGCCCCCCGCCCGGCCCGGGGCGCCCCC
>CAYZGY010000237.1:0-10104 GCA_964478085.1 uncultured Planctomycetia bacterium | reverse complement strand
AAGAGGATGTTGAGCATGTTGACGCCGTCGGAGATATCGACGTTGCCGTCGAGATTGGCGTCCGAACGAACGAAAGGAACCTGCGCTTCGAGAGACGCGCTGGAGAGAATCACGAGTGCGCACGCGATGAGGATGCTCTGTCGCATCGGGGAGTCCTTCCTGATCGGTTCCCTACCTTACCGGGGCGGCCGATCGATATTTGTCGGCGTTGAGGGCGCCAAAACCCAAATCCTGGGTCCATTCTCCGGGCTGTTCGGGGCTTTTTCAACGTCCAAGAGTGTGAGCGCCGACTCCTGCGCGGGTCGTGAAGATCCTCAGGGGCTTCTCGAAAAGGCCATCGTAGGCCGTGGCGAGTCGCTGGACGAAATCGCCGGCCGCGGCCCGTCGGACGAGAAGCACGGTCGCGCCACCGAAGCCGCCTCCGGAGAGCTTGCCGCCTAGAAATCCGTCGATCTCTCGAGCTTTCTCGATGACCGCGTCGAGCTCGCCGCACGAGTTTCCGAAGAGGTCTCGACTCGACTCGTGTGACTCGAGCATCAGCTTTCCGAGTTGCCCGACATTACCTTGTTCGAGAGCTGTTCGCCCGGCGAGCACGCGCTCGTTCTCGCGAAGGACGTGCTCGGCCCGTCGTCGGTCGTCGGGATCGATCCCTTCCGCGACTTCGAGGAAATCGTCGAGCGTCAGATCGCGCAACCATCGCACGGGGCGGTCGAGGAGCTCCCCGGCGCGCCTCGCAGCGCTCTCGCAGTGCGCTCGAAGCGTCGCGTACTCGCCGTCGACGAGGGCGTGCTTCACCTGTGTGTCCGCGACGATGAGGGCGACCTCGTCACCCAGTGGGGCGGTCGACCAGGAGAGATCGGAGCAGTCGAGGAAGAGAGCGTGGTCCTTCTTTCCGAAACGAGAGGAGAACTGGTCGAGCAGGCCGCAAGGCATGCCGACGAAGCTCACTTCGGCGCGTTGGCAGAGCTTCACCTCGTCGAAGGGCTCGTCGGGACGACCTCCGAGAATCTCGAAGGCGGCCTGAGCAGTCGCGAGCTCGATTGCGGCGGACGATGAGACTCCGGCACCGAGTGGCAGGCTGCTCGCGACCGTCATGCGCAGAGAGCGAAGCTCGACGCCCGACTTCGCCAGCTCGTCGAGCACACCGAGGGGGTAGTTGATCCACCTCGTCGACGATCTTCCGATCGGCTCGAGCGACGCTTCGGCCGGCGACTCCATCGTCGTCGAGTACGCGGTCAGTCGACGCGGTGATTCGTCGCTCGGAGCCATCGCGACCGAGATGCCCAGGTCGAGAGCGACCGCGAGAATCAGCCCCCCGTTGTAGTCCGTGTGGTTCCCGAGGAGCTCGACGCGTCCCGGTGCCCAGGACACGGCCGCCGGTTCTCCGCCGAAACGGAGGGAGAACACCGTTCGGGCTTCGCGCGTGGCCAGCTGAATCGTCACCGTGCGTTCGCTCGTCTCAGGCTTCGAGGTCGATTCGGGAGAACGATTCGTATCGTTCACGGTGGAGATACGGTTCGACGCCCGCTTCGCGGGGAACGTCGATGCGTCCGTCGCTGCTCATCTCGATGTCGATGGGATCGTGTCCGGGCTCGTACCAGCGATCGCTCGCTTCGATATCCGCGGCGTGGACGAAGCCGGGGAAAGCGCCGAGCGCGAGCATCGGTGCGGCACCGACGCCGGACTCCGGCATGGTCCCTCCCCAGAGAG
Source organism: uncultured Planctomycetia bacterium (assembly GCA_964478085.1). Classification (GTDB taxonomy): domain Bacteria; phylum Planctomycetota; class UBA8108; order UBA8108; family UBA8108; genus CAYMLL01. The sequence goes on along the minus strand of CAYZGY010000237.1, from coordinate 8,394 downwards.
CGACATCGTTCTTGACCGCGAGACGATAGATTCGCAAGGCTTCCGAGAGTCCTCCGACGCGTTGAATCTTGATGTTCCAGATTCGCGAAGCTTCGAGTGCGATCGCGGCACGACCGTCGCGCTCGGAGTGCAGCGACTCGTCGAGGCAGACGGGTGTCGAGAGCGACCGGCCGAGCGTCGCGTGATCGATGAGGTCGCGGTGGTGGAGCGGTTGCTCGTGGAACAGGAGGCCGAACTCGTCGAGGGATTGTAGAGTCTCGAGATCTCGCGAGAGCTCGAACGACGCGTTGGCGTCCGTCCAGAGAGGAAACCCCTCGCCGACGACATCGCGAGCCGTCTTGCAGAGAGAGCCGGCGCAATCGGGACGCATCTTGATCTTGACGCGGCGGTAGCCCTCGTCGAGGTACTCTTCGATCCAGCGGGCGAGCGTCGTCGTGTTCGCTTCGGGCGGAATGCCGACCGAGACGCCGCTTTCGATGCTCGCGGCCGGCGTGCGATGTTCCGCGGCGACACCGAGCCGCTCGAGTCTCGAGCCGATCGCGTCGACGAGCGGAACGCCACTGCGACGACAGCAGAGATCCCAGTAGGCGTTCTCGAGGCCGACGCGAGCGAACGGATTTCCGCGAACGCCGCGGCGCAATTCGGCGTCGAACTCGTCGATCGAGGAGAACTCTCGACCGGCTACGCGAGGGATCAGCAGATCACCGAGCACGGAGCGAACCGTGCCGATCGTCTCTTCGCTGTAGTACGGCTCGTCGTTCGGGGCGGACTCGCCGTAGCCGACGCAGCCGTCGCTTTCGATCTCGACGATCCACGATCGTCGCCTGAGCAGAGTCCCGGACGAGATCTGAAAAGGCGTACGAAATGGCAGAGACAGCTCGCGCAGGCGGATCTTGTCGATGCGGACTCGTTCGTCCATTACCCTGTTCCCACCAGAATTCTGGTCCTTCACCGAGAAACTAACATGAATCGACGCTGGCTGCTGCTCTCCGTCTGCGCCTTGGCGCTTTCTCTTCTTGTCGCGATTCGACCGAGCGTCGCGAGGGATTCCCGCCCGAACGTGATCATCGTCATGACCGATGATCAAGGGCATGGAGACTTCGGATTTCAAGGCAACAAGGTCATCAAGACCCCGCATCTCGACGCGATGGCAAAGCGGAGCGCGCGCCTGAAGTCGTTCTACGTCTCTCCCGTCTGTGCTCCGACCCGCGCGAGCCTGATGACGGGTCGCTACAACTACCGCACACGCGTCGTCGACACGTACGTCGGTCGAGCGATGATGGATACGAGCGAAGTCACACTCGCGGAGATTCTCAAGGACGCCGGCTACGCGACGGGGATCTTCGGCAAGTGGCATCTCGGAGACTCCTACCCGATGCGCCCGATGGATCAGGGCTTCGGCGCGTCGCTCATCCATCGCGGCGGTGGCATCGGCCAGCCGTCGGATCCGACGGGAGCCGAGGGCAAGTACACGGACCCGACTCTCCTTCGAGACGGTAAGCCGGAGCGATTCCACGGGTACTGCACCGACATCTACTTCAACGAGGCCAGGGATTGGATCTCGAAGGTGCACAAGGAGGGCAAGAGCTTCTTCTGCTACATTCCGACGAACGCGCCGCACGGTCCTTTTCACGATGTGCCGGAGCTCGAGTACGAGATGTACAAGAAGATCGACTTGAGTCCCGTCGCGCGTGGGGAGAAGAATCCGAAGCGGCTCGACGTCATGCGTCGCATCTTCGCGATGATCACGAATGTGGACACGAACATCGGCTCGCTGTTCGCGAGGTTGATCGATCTCGGGATCGCGCGGGACACGCTCGTCATTTTTCTCAACGACAACGGGCCCAATGGCCGTCGATACACGAGTGGCTTTCGCGGGCAGAAGACGGGAGTTCACGAAGGTGGCATCCGTTCGCCGCTCATCGCGCACTGGCCGAATCGATTGGAAGCAGGCGTCGTTTCGAAGGGCTTCGGCGCGCACATCGATCTTCTCCCGACCGTGCTCGAGGCGTGTGGGCTCCAGAAGCCGAAGGATCTCCGCATCGACGGGCGAAGCCTGATGCCGCTTCTCGAACGTCGGAGCGACGAATGGCCCGACCGCATGCTTTGCATTCAAACCCATCGCGGAAACGCTCCCGTGAGGTACCACCACTTCGCGCTTCGCACCGAGCGATGGAAGCTGCTTCACGCGAGCGGCTTCGGTCGTCATTCGTTTCAAGGCGAGCCGAAGTTCGAGCTCTACGATCTCGTCGCGGATCCGCTCGAGTCGAAAAACCTCGCCAAGGAGGCGCCGGAGGTCCTCTCCGAGCTCAAGAGGCGATACGACGACTGGTTCGACGACGTGAGCGCGACGCGCAAGGACAACTACGCCCCGCCTCGAATTCACGTCGGCGCGCCGCAAGAGAATCCGACGACGCTCACACGTCAGGATTGGCGACACGAGAAGGGTCGTCCGTGGGGTGCGGATTCGATCGGCTCGTGGCTCGTCCATGTCGTCAAGGATGGAAAGTACGACTTCGAGATCCGGCGTCGTCAGGCTGGAAAGGCCGAGACGCTCGAGCTCGAAGTCGCGGGGAAGAAAGTTGCGGGGACGATCGCTGCCGATGAGGACCGAGTCGTGCTCGAGGACATCGCGCTCGGGAAGGGAGACGCGAGAGTTCGCGTGCTCATCAAGAGCGCGAAGGGAACGCAGCGCGGCCCTTGGCAGGTCCACGTTCGATCGAAGTGATTTCTTTCGCAGCCAGGACTCAAGAAATGAAGCACGTCTACGGATTCGCAGCTCTCCTGTCGATCTTCCTGTTTTCGGCGTCCGCCTGCGGTGATGAGAAGCCCGCGAACATCGTGATCTTTCTGACGGACGACCTCGGCTGGGGCGACCTCGGTTGTTACGGCCATCCGCGCATTCAGACTCCGCATCTCGATCGGTTGGCCAAAGAGGGCATGCGATTCACACAGTGCTACTCGGCGAGCTCCGTCTGCTCGCCTTCGCGCTCGTCGGTCTTGACAGGAAGGACTCCGTATCGAAACGGCGTGTACTCGTGGATCCCGGGAGGACGTGAGCTTCACCTTCGCTCGAGCGAGGTCTCGGTCGCGAAGCTGCTCAAGGGGCGGGGCTATGAAACCTGCCACGTCGGCAAGTGGCACCTCAACGGCAAGTTCAACTCGCCCGAGCAGCCGCAGCCGAACGACCACGGCTACGATCATTGGCTCGCGACACAGAACAACGCCGCACCGAGCCACAAGAACCCGCGGAACTTCGTTCGCAACGGCGAGGCGCTCGGAGTCGTCGAGGGCTTCAGCGCGGTCATCGTCGTCGACGAGGCGATCGAGTGGCTTCGCAAGAAGCGCGACCCGAAGGCTCCGTTCTACCTCGCGGTCTGGACGCACGAGCCGCACCTGCCGATCGAGTCGGATCCGCAGTTCATGAAGCTGTACGGTGATGGCGGCGAAGGCGTTCGGCAGCACCACGGAAACGTCACGCAGATCGACTTCGCTTTCGGCCGCTTGATGAAAGCGCTCGACGATCTGTCGCTGCGTGACGATACGTTCGTCTTCTTCACGTCCGACAACGGGCCCGAGGGCAACGGAAACAAGGGGCGCACGCGAGGCTCGACGGGTGGTCTGCGGGGGCGGAAACGTGCGCTTTACGAAGGCGGCATCCGCGTTCCGGGCATCGCCCGTTGGCCCGGACGAATCGCTCCAGGCTCGGTGAGCGAGCAGCCCGTGATAGGGTCGGACCTCTTCTCGACTTCGTGCGAGATCGCGGGTGCGTCGATTCCGACGGATCGTACGATCGACGGAGCCAGCCTCCTTCCTGCCTTCGCCGAAAAACCGATCGATCGCGAGTTGCCGCTCTACTGGCGATACGGAGGCGCGCGCGAGGCGTTCAAGATCGCGATGCGCGACGGCGACTGGAAGATCCTCGCGACGGAGTCTCTCGATCGATTCGAGCTCTACCACATCGAGAAGGACCCGCGCGAAACGAAGGAGCTCTCGACGGAGGATCCCGATCGATTCGCGGCGATGAAGAAGCGGCTCCTCGAGCTCAACGCCGAGATCGAGAAGGAAGGCCCGGCGACGTGGAAGAGCTACTTCGCACGCCGCAAACGAGCTGGCGCCGGAAGGAAGAAGCGTCTCCCGTCGATCGGACCAGGCGTCGACAAGACGGGAGACTTCAACACCGTCAAGGGTTGCACGGTGGCGAAGGGCGAAAGCGGCTACGTCGTCGAGTCGGAGAGCCAGGGCTTCGCTCTGCGCAAGCTCGACAAGGCGTTCGCGAAGCGAGTGACGCTCTCGGCGAAGTATCGTTCTCAGAGCACATCGAGGACACGCAACGCGTTCCTGACCTTCGGAGACGGCGATTCTCTCGGCAAGCTCGTTCACGTCGGATCGGCGATCGGGATGGGTAACCACGCCATGTTCCGCGGTGGCTGGGGGAATCTCGGCTCGGCGACGAAGGCGAAGCTCCGAGGAGAGGAGACGCAGGAGTTCGCGATCCGTGTCGAGATCGATCTCGCGACGCGCCGAGTCGAGGCGACGATCGGCGGGGTCGAGCTGCGTGGACGCCTCCCGGACGACTTGAGGAAGATCGATCGCGTCGGGTACTTCGTCAAGCAAACGAAGACGGCGTTCTCTCCGATCGAGGTTTCCGGGGATTGACGATCGCGAACGCGTGACGAACTTTCGTCGATCGTTCCGAGATCCTGTGCCGGCGTTCGTTCGGCGCGGTATATTGAATAGGAGCTCTGAACGGAAGGAAGGCCGTGTGATCGAGCTGCAACCGACCATCTACCGATTCTTCGGCTCGACGATCGAGTCACTCCCCGTCGGCGTGAGCGCTGCTATCGCCGATCGATGGGGGAGCGTGCCAGACGAGATCGCCGTCGCCGAGAAGTCTCTCCGAGAAGGAGTCAGCGGGACGATCTACCTCGTGCATGCGCTCGGGGATTCCTCGGGCCTCGGTTCGTTCTTGGCGGAGGCGCAGTCGCTTCGCGAACGTTCGCCGGAGGCCGAGCCGTTCGCCGTCCTCTTGCGTCGACGACAGGCGCCGGGCGACGAGCGCATCGCGCTGCGCTGGATCGAGGCGGCTCTCGACGCAGGGCTCTTTCGTTCGACGTGGGTGATCTCCGCGGACGATGAGACTTCGTTCCTCGCGTCGCTTTCCGAGGTCGGTTTCGCCCGGGCCATCGCGACACGAGCACTCGCGCAGTCGAGCCCGACGGCGATCGGGGTCGCGTCGATGAGCATCGGGGACGAAGCTCCGACCGGTCAGTTCGAGGTGGAGTTTCATCGAGATCTTCGTGCGGCGATCGATCGCTTGACGAGTCAGGAGCCGGAGGTCACGTCGGACGCGCAGGCTCGGTCGATTCTCGAGGATCCGACGGCGTCTCCGAGTGCGCTCGATGCTGTCGCCAGTTTCGCACGAGCGCGAGCAAACGAGCTGCGTCAGCAGCGCGAGTCGGTCGCAGAGCCGCCGTCCGAGGAGACGGAGGCGGCTGCCGAAAGCTCCCCCGAATTCGACGAGCAGCGGTTTCTCCAGCTGACCAACCTCGCGTCGCTGACCGGCGGAGCCTTGCTCGGGGCGGTCAGCGCCACGGTGCTCTTCGGGCCGGTTTTCGCTCCGGTCCTTCTCGGCGCACTCTACGGAGCGATCGCGGGCGCGTTGCTCGTTCCTGTGGTTCGCAACTTCTCCGCGCCACCGGTCGAAGAGCCGGGGCGGCTCGACGAGGACGAGATCGCGCGGGGGCTCACTCTCGACAACGCCCGTCGCGAACAGGAACGCAGAGCGGAATCCGCGCTCGATCGCGCGGCGCGATTGCGAGCAGCGCTCGATGCTCTTTCGACCATCCTGCCGCCGAATCTCGGTTCTTCCGGGGCGGCGGTCTCGAGCGCCGCCGACGTATGCCTGCGCGAGGTCTGTCTTGCCGTTTCGCGAGATGGGGCGGGCGATTCAGAGCCTCGTCGCATCGTTGATGACCATTCCCGCCGGGTCGTCGAGGAGAAGCTCTCGGCGTGGGACGCGTCTGCCGAGTACGAGAGGGGGACGAACTGGGCGCGCGACGTTTTCGATCGACTCTCCCGATCGGCCGCGCCGGACTGGCCCGGGGGAGGCGGTGCGCTCGTCTCTCTTCGAACGTTCAGCAGCGATCTCGAGACGGTCGCGAACGACGGAGACGTGATTGTCGGCGGAGCTGAGACGGTTACCATCGCGCGGTTTGCTCGAGCGATTTCCAGCGCCGACCTCGCGTCGTCCGTTTCGGGCGAGACGCGCGTCGCGTAGATCTGGACAAGAAGCCCGTGGCGCGCGTAGAGTGCCGTCGGTGAATTCCATGACTCAAAAGCCTCAGGTCCTCGGCGAGCTCGACAAGGCTCGCTTCGCGCCTCTCGGCGTGCGCGACGAGATTCGTCGCAACTTGATCTCCAAGCTGCGCTCCGGTGATGAGCTGTTCCCGGGTGTCGTCGGGTACGAGGAAACCGTGATCCCCCAGGTGATCAACGCTCTCCTCGCGCGACACGACTTGATCCTCCTGGGGCTCCGCGGGCAAGCGAAGACGCGGCTCTGCCGTCTTCTCTGCGAGCTGCTCGACGAGGAGACGCCGGTGGTCGCCGGCTCGCCGCTTCGAGAGCATCCTCTCGCTCCGATGCTCGCTGAGACGAGGCGCCGCGTCGAGGAGGCGGGGGACGATCTTCCGATCGAGTGGATGAGTCGCGAGCAGCGCTACGGCGAGAAGCTCGCGACGCCCGACGTGACGATGGCCGATCTCATCGGCGACATCGATCCGCTCAAGGCCTCGCATCGAAAGCTGGACCTTTCCGACCCGGAGGTCATCCATTTCGGAATCGTCCCACGGACGAATCGTGGCATCTTCACGATCAACGAGCTGCCTGACCTCGCGGCGCGCATCCAGGTCGGTCTTCTCAATATCCTCGAGGAGCGCGACATTCAAATTCGCGGCTTTCCGCTGCGGATACCGCTCGACGTTCTGATGGTGTTCACCGCGAATCCCGAGGACTACACGAATCGCGGAAGCATCATCACGCCGCTCAAGGATCGCATCGCGTCGCAGATTCTGACGCACTACCCAGCGTCGATCGAGGAGGCGCGCGAGATCACCGCGGGCGAAGCCTGGACGGATCGTGGCGGTGACGAAGGCGAGTCGAGCGGAGTGGAGGTTCCCGACTTCCTCCTCGATATCGTCGAGGCGATCGCGTTCGAAGGGCGCGAGTCGGAGTACGTCGATCAAGCCTCCGGCGTTTCCGCGAGACTCCCGATCGCCGTACAGGAGCTGCTTGTCAGTCAGGTCGAGCGTCGTTCGATCCTCCACGGCAGTGCGAGTGTTGCTCGCGTCGTCGATCTGTCACTCGCGCTTCCGGGGATCACGGGCAAGGTCGAGCTCGTCTACGAGGGTGAACAGGAAGGCGCGACGAAGGTGGCTCGACATCTTGTCGGGAACGCATGTCGATACGTTTTCGACTCGATCTACCCGGACGCGATCAAAGAAGGGCGCGAGGTGCACGACACGCCCGGTAGCTCTTCAGGCTCGGCACCGCGAACGCAGGAAGACCGCTACAAGCCGATTCTCGACTGGTTCAACGGAGGGCATCGCCTCGATCTGACCGACTCGGATACGGACGACGACTACTGCCGCGCGCTCGACGGTGTTCCCGGGCTCGGTGAAGTCGTCGACGAGTTCCTCGAGACGGCCTCGAAGCTCGAGCGCGCCGCCGCGATGGAGCTCGTCCTCGAAGGGCTGCACCAGCACTCCCTGCTCGCGAAAGAAGACGTCGCGACGGGCGCGTCGTATTCGGATATGCTCGGAATCTTGCTCGACGATCTCCGATGAAGATCCGCTATCTCGACTGGAAGGAAGGCGCGAAGAACCTCGTCGACAGGTTCAAGCTCCTCGAGAAGATCTTCTCGTACTTTCTCGTTCGAGAAGACGGCGACGTCGACCGAGCGCTCGAGCTCCTCGAGGCCGTTGGCAACCACCACGGACTCTTCGACGACGAGCTCTCTTTCGAAGACCTGAAGAAGCACCTCGCACAGAAGCGACTTGTCGCGCAGACTCCCGACGGCTTCGCCCTCACGCCTCGCGGGGAGCAGTTCGTCCGGACCGAGTCGCTCCAGCACATCTTCAACGGTCTCAAGATGGGGCCCGTCGGGGATCACCGAACGAACTACACTGGAGTGGGGGCGGAGAAGACTTGCGAGACGCGCCCGTACCGCTTCGGTGATGACGTCGCGGACATCGACTTCGTCTCATCGTTCAAGAACCGGATGGTGAGGGACGCTGCCGGCGGTTCCGGGCTCACGGAGAGCGATCTCGAAGTCTTCGAGTCCGAGGCCTTCGTCTCCGTCGCGACGTGCCTTCTCGTCGACGTCAGCCACAGCAT
>CAYZGY010000236.1:9647-10110 GCA_964478085.1 uncultured Planctomycetia bacterium | reverse complement strand
GGCGTCGGCTTCCGTCATCGGCATGATCGAGATGAACCAAGTCGCGTCGGTCGCGCCCCAGCCCATCATCTCGTACGCGTCGAACGAGATATCGAGGTAGCCCGCATCCTCGAGGTAATCGAAGTCGGGCGCGAACTCTCCGAATCGAGTCTTGTACTGCTCCTGAACCGTCGCGATCGACTTGAGCGTACCGATCGCCCGAGTCTCGTTCGCGACCTTTCGCGAGTTCGTCAGACTCGGAATCGCCACCGCGGCCATCACCGCGATGATCGCGACAACAATCATCAGCTCGACGAGGGTAAAACCTCGACGTACGTACAGCGCAAACGCGCCTGCGTCAAAACTCCCGCGCATCTTTCCCGGCCCCCGGCCCCTTGTATCTGCCCCTCCCCCGTCAGATCGGACGATGCGCGCGCTGTTGTTGACGGAAAATACCTACGACGAAAAGAGCTCCCTGACCGCC
>CAYZGY010000236.1:2879-9637 GCA_964478085.1 uncultured Planctomycetia bacterium | reverse complement strand
GGAGCTCTTTCCGATCCGTACGAACTGCCCGAGGCAGTTCAGACTAGGAGCTTACCGACACAATGGTACGAACTCGCAGTCCGACAGCGTGTCTTCCGTCTCGTCCAGACCACAGGTCGGGAGGAACGGCGCCGGCGGGTTGGCTCCGCCGCGGAAGAAGTAGAGGAGCAAGTACGTCGAGTCACCGATGTCGAGCGCTCCGTCGTCGTTCGCATCGGACGAATCCTCGCAGTCCGGCTCGGCGGCACCGCCGAAGAGCCAGCGGAGCATACCGATCGCGTCGGCGATGTCGATATCCGGGTCACCGTTGAAGTTACCGCGGATGAACGCCTGCTGACCTTCGATGATCTCGACCGTGAACGTACAGGTCGACTCGTTACCGGCCAAATCACGCGCGCGACACATGAACGTGTGGACGCCGAGCTCGAAGCGCGTTCCCGGAGGCGGCTGACAGTCGACGAAGACCGAACCGTCGGCCGAGCTGCAGTCGTCCGTCGCACCCGGGGCCTCGAAGTTGACGACCTGGGTGCACATCAGCGCGCCACGACCGTTGTCCTCGGGCCATCCCGCCGGGCGCATGGCCGGCTGACCGGCGGTCGTGCACTCGAGAAAGATGTCCAGGGGACAGTTGATAACCGGCGGGGTGCGGTCGACGACGTTGACGTTGAACGCGCAGATCGTGCGGTTTCCGGCCATGTCGACGGCCTCACAGGTGACAGCGGTCTGACCGAGCGGGAAGAGCGAGCCCGACGCCGGTGAGCAGCTCACCTCGACCGCGCCGTCGCAGAGGTCCGTCGCCGTGACCTCGAACTCGACGATCGTGCCGTCGGGTCCGTCACAGTCGACCGTGATGTCCTGGGGGCACTCCATGTCGGGATCGAGCGTGTCCATGACCTGGACGAAGAACGAGCACTGAGTCTCGTTGCCCGAACGGTCGGAAGACGTGCAGACGACCTCGGTCTCACCGAGCGGGAAGACCGAGCCGCTCTCCGGCACACAACGCACCTTCGGCTGGCCGTCACAGGCGTCGTTCGCGACCGGCAGCGGGTACTCGACGACCGTGCCGTTCGGACCTTCGCACTGCGCCTTGACGTTCGGCGGACAGACGAGCTCCGGAGCGGGCGTGTCGACGACCGTGACCGTGAGCTCGCAGCTCGCCGAGTTGCCCGACGAGTCCGTCGCCGTGCAGCTGATCGTGTGAGCGCCCAGCTCGAGGAAGGTGCCCGAGGGCGGCTCGCACGCGACGCTCGGGTTCTCGTCACAGAGATCGAAGACGGTCGGCAGCGGGTACTCGACGATCGCACCGTTGTTCTCGATACACTCCACCTCGAAGCTCGGCACGCAAGCGATCTCCGGCGGCGTGTCGTCGACGATCGTGATCGTGAACTGACACTCCGAGGTGTTGCCGTGAGCATCGGTCGCGGTGCAGGTGACGAGCGTGTCACCGATCCCGAAGCGCGTGCCCGACGGCGGCTCGCAGACGAGCGTCGGCTGCGGATCACAGAGATCGACCGCGCTGACACCGAAGTTGATCGGCGTGCCCTTCGGCGAGCTGCACATGGCTTCGATGTCGCCCGGACACTGAATCAGCGGAGCCGTCGTATCGACGATCGAGACGACGAACTCGCACATGACCATATTGCCGCTCTGATCGTCAGCCGTGCAGGTGACGGTCGTGTCGCCGATCGGGAAGACCGAGCCGGAGGGCGGCAGGCAGACGAGGTTCGGAGCCGGATCACAGGAATCCGAGACGGTCGGGACCGGATACTCGACGATCGCGCCCTCGGGGCCGGTGCACTCGCGGACGACCTCGTCGACGCACATGAGCTCCGGCGGAGCCGTGTCGACGACCTCGATCTCGAACGAGCACTCGGACGTGTTGCCCGAGGCGTCCTCGGCCGTACACGTGATCGTGTGCGTACCGAGCGGCAGGAACGTACCCACTGGCGGGAAGCAGAAGACGCGGGGCTCTGGGTCGCAGACATCCTCGACGAGCGGCATCGGGTACTGGATCGCAGCGCCCTGGAAGCTCGTACACTCGTTGCGTACCGCGTCGGTCGTGCAGTTGATCGCCGGAGGCGTCGTGTCACGGACCGTCACCGTGAAGAGGCACTGGCTGGAGTTGCCCGAATCGTCGGTCGCGGTGCAGACGACCGTCGTCTTACCGACGGGGAAGACCGAACCGGACTCGGGGTCGCAGACGATCGAGACGTTCGCGTCACAGGCGTCGACCGCGCTCGTCTGGAAGGTCACCGGCGTGCCGTCGAACGACTCGCACTCGACCGTGATGTCTTCGGGACAGGTGATCTCGGGCGGCGTCGTGTCGACGACCATGACGTTGAACTGACACTCGCTCGAGTTACCGTACTGGTCGGTCGCGATGCAGGTGACGATCGTCGGGCCGAGCTGGAACGTGCTGCCCGAGGGAGGATCGCAAACAACCGACGGGCTGTCGTCGCAAGTGTCGGTCGCCGTGGCGATCCACTCGACCACGTCGCCGGCGTGCGAGCTGCACTCGACCGTGATATCGGCCGGGCAGTCGAGTACCGGAGGCGTCGTGTCGCCGACCGTGATGTCGAAGCTGCAGGTCGCCTCGTTGCCGCTCTGATCCGTCGCGATGCAGTTGACCGTCGTCGTACCGATCGGGAAAAGCGAGCCACTGGGGGGATCGCAGACCACCGTCGGCGGGCCGTTGCACTCGTTGGCGATCGTCGGAGCCGAGTAGTGGACGACCGCACCGTCGGGGCTCGTGCACTCGACATTCATGTCGTCGATGCAGACGAGCTGCGGCGGGGTCTTGTCGACGACCTCGACGAGGAACGAGCAGTCGGACTTGTTGCCCATCGCGTCGGTCGCGCTGCAGACGACCGTCGTCACACCGAGGTGGAAGACGCTGCCCGAAGGCGGCGTGCAGACGACCTCGACGGTCTCGGAGCAGGCGTCAAAGATCATCGGCGCCGGGTAGTTGACGACCGCGCCGCCACCGACCGGAACGTTGAGATCACAGGAAGCCTTGATCGGACCGGCGGGACAGGTGATCTCGGGAGGCGTCGTGTCCTTGACCTCGATCGTGAACTCGCACTCGTCCGTGAGACCGGCATCGTCGGTCGCGAGACAACGAACGGTCGTGATCCCCATCGGGAAGACCGAGCCGCTCTCCGGCACGCAGACGATCTCGACGTCGGCGTCACAGAGATCGGTGGCGCTGACGTCGAAGTCGACGACCGCTCCCTCGGGCGACGTACACTCGACCCAGCGGTTGTCGGGGCAAACGATCGTCGGCGGCTGCGTGTCGGTGACCGTGATGTTGAACGAGCACTCGACGACCGTGCTGTCCGACGCTGTCGTGCGACAGTTCACGACCGTCGTGCCGATCGGGAACGTCGATCCACTCGGCGGCTCGCAGACGGCCGGCGGCGGAGGATCGCAGATCTCCGACAGCATCGGAGGCGGATACTCGACGATCGCGCCGTCGGGTCCAGTACACTCGACAGAGATATCGCCGGCGCAAGTGAGGACCGCGGGGGTCTGCTCGACAACGATGATGTCGAACTCGCACGTCGCGACGTTGCCCGAGTCATCGGCCGTCGTACAGGTGACGGTCGTCGTTCCGAGCGGGAAGAACGATCCGCTCGCAGGCTCGCAGGTGACCTCGAGCTCGCCGTCACAGAGATCCGTGACGTGCGGCGTCGGGTACTCGACGAGCATGCCTTCCGGCGAAAGAACTTCGCAGTCGACCGTGATCGGTCCATCCGGACACGTGATCTCCGGCGGCGTCGTGTCGACGATGCGGACCGTGAAGAGACAGTCGCGCATGTTGCCGTTCATGTCCCTCGCCCAGCACCTCACGATGTGCTCGCCGCTCCGCAGGACCCTGCCCGGCGGCGGGCAGCCCGAGAGGTGCGGAGCGGGGTCACAGTTGTCGGTCGCCGTGACCGTGTAGTCGATCGGCGCGCCGTCGGGACCCTGGCACTCGAACGTGAGCGTCGTGTCGGGGCAGGTGAGCTCGGGCGGCTGGCGGTCGCCGGCGCAGAGACCACACTCGCCGTCACGATCGCGCGAGTGGTTGACCATCTTGAGGATCCAAGCGAGCTTCTCGAGAAGCCTGCCGCAGGTCGCTCCCTTCATACCAGGGCACTCGGCCTGCTGGCAGATCATGCTCCCCCACTCGATCAGCTGCGTGAGCGAGGTCTCTTCCGTCGCGACGACCGCATCGTCCGGGTCGGTCGTGTCCTCGTTCGGAACGAAGAGGTCGCCGCAGCGCAAGACGAGACGGATATCGTCGATTCCGAAGCAAGCGAGGCTGTCTTCACCGAGCATGCCGTCGCCAACGAGGATCGAGCTGCGGATGTTGAACATCGCGGTGAGCGCCTCGCGCTTGAACATGTAGCACGGATTCCAGCTACCGCGAGGGTCGCAGAAGAGGCGCTTCATCGCGTTCGTGTCATCGAGCAGGAAACCACAGAGCCGCGGGGGAGACAACGGCGTGGCATCAGTTCCGTGCGTGAGGATGAGAAGTTCGGAGTGCGGACGCGACTTCCAGCAAGCAGCCGTGTTCGTCGGATCGAGCGAGGTACAGTTCGGCAGATCGCAGAGCTCACCACCCTTCGAGCTCGTACCCGAAACGACCATGAAGTCACCGGCGATGAGGCCAGGGCCGACCGGCTTGGAACAGCTCGTGTGGATCGCGGCGTGCGGCTCACCGTTGACCTTGATACGGATCTCAGAACCGAACGTGTTGTTCGTTCTCGTTCCGATGATCGAGAACTTGTCGCCCGGCTCGACGACGGCGTCGAAGACGATGTCATCGCCGCTCCCCTGGACGATCGTCACCTGAGCGGCCTCATCGAGGTTCGACATCAGGACGAGCTCGTTGACCTCGCCCTTACAGTCGTGGCAACTCGGAGGAGGCGGCGGAGGCGGCGGATCGTCGTCGACACAGAGGCGGCCCCCGTCACGGCTGTAGCCGTCGACGACCTCGAAGTCTCCCTCGACGAGTCCGGGGTAGATCGGCTTGGAGCAGCTCGTGTGGATCTTCGCGTTGAGCTCCCAGTTGACGAAGATCTCGATCTCTGACCCGAGCGTACCCTTGTTGTCGTTCCCGATGATCTCGAACTCTTCGCCGGGAGCGACCTCGCGGTCGAAGATCACGGAACCCTGCTTCGTCTCGATCTTGATGTCCGACGGCTCGACGCCGTTGAATTTCAGCGTCAGGCGCGTGACCTTACCGTCACAGTCGCCACAGTCGTTGGGTGTATGGAAGCCACCTGAACTCGAGCCGTGAGCCTCAGCCTGGCTCGTCGTGCCGATCACAACCAGCAATGCGATGCAGACCGCACCGAACGCCGTATGGAAGCGTCGTTTTTCAGACATTTCTTCTCCCCGAATGTCGTTCGAAACAGACCTTTTTCTCTTCCGCAGCCCGTCGTTCGAGACCACCGTCCCGGGGCCACAGACCCTAAGCTCCCTAAGTCGAACAGTGTCATCACCTTGGGAACAACTGTCAAGGATTCCTACACCGTTCACGCTTGCGGCCCCGAACACTCGTCGTTTTTTAGGGTCGCCTCGAAGCACCGATCGGACAACGATCCGCGGCGAATCGCACAATGACGTCGGGACGACCCAGCCACGACCAAAAACACACCCAGTGCCCCCATACGGGCTGTACGACCCATCCACAATATTCAGTAGTGCGGGAATTCACCTCCCACAAGCCGGAATCGGAGACAAACAAAGCGCGAAGAGTCCAGCCGTTCGAGTGCCGACCGGTTTTTTGGATTTCCGCGTCAGTTTCTCGACGTCGACGCTAGGGTCCTACCTCAGCGACATGACGGAAGACATCGCGCCAGACGACATCTCTCAAGCCCTCGTCCGCGAAGCCGTCGCCGAGCACTCGGTCGACCACCGCCAGGCGATTCTGCTCGCGCGCATCGAGCGCCTGCCGATCCGCGAGGTCGCCGAGCGCATGAATCGCACACCTGACGCGGTGATCCGTTCACTCTCTCGATCACTCACAGGAACCATTCGATGAAAACTCCGCTGATCTGCTCCCTCATCGCGAGCGCCATCGTCGGCGTCTCCGTGTTCGCCGCCGTCTCGAGCGATGGAAAGACTCCCGAGGATCCGGTCTTCACTGCCGAGGAACGCACCGCGCTCGAGCGGCGACTCGGCGCGGTCGAAGAATCGCAAAAGGAGATTCTCGATCGCCACGATTCTCGGCAGCGACGTTCGGCACCACGCGAAACAGAGAGCTTGGGACACGCTCAGGAAGGCCGGCTTGATTGACGCCGCCGTCGCGCAAATCGAAGAGATCGCCGCGGAGAACCCAGAGAGCGCGCAAGCGCAGAGCGACCTCGGCTCGGCGTACATCCAGAAGATCTTCGACTCCTCGAACGATCTGCAGAAGGGCCTCTTCTCGATGAAGGCCGACAAGCAGTACGACAAAGCGCTCGAGCTCGACCCGCAGCACTGGGAAGCGCGCTTCTCGAAGGCGGTCAACTGGTCGTTCAATCCTCCGATCATGGGTCTTCAGCCCAAGGCGATCGAGCAGTTCGAGATCCTGCGAGGTCAGCAG
Organism: uncultured Planctomycetia bacterium; assembly: GCA_964478085.1. Lineage (GTDB taxonomy): Bacteria > Planctomycetota > UBA8108 > UBA8108 > UBA8108 > CAYMLL01. Next base: position 3,063 of record CAYZGY010000236.1, on the reverse strand, counting down.
GAGCAGCAAGAACCCCAGCCGCACTTCGCCGAGACGTACTTCTACCTCGGTAACCTCTACACGAACACGGGCAAGCCGGCGCAAGCCGCGCAGGTCTGGTCGCGCGGCGCGGAGCTCTTCCCGGACAACGCGAAGCTCCAAGCGAAGGCGAAGGAAGCGCCTTCGCCGACTCCGAGCGATTGAC
>CAYZGY010000236.1:955-2869 GCA_964478085.1 uncultured Planctomycetia bacterium | reverse complement strand
GTGGGGGGGCGGGGGGGCGCCCTACAGTGGATTTCGGGGGGCGCGGCGGGGCGCTCTGCCCGCACAACGCCACGCTCAAAGCTACGGCTAAGTACGCGCCTGCGCCGACTCCGAGCGATTGACGCGAGCGGCCGGGCGGCGTATCACTACGATCCTCCTTCGTAGCGGAGCCGCCCATGCCGACCGTCCTTGTTACACCTCCAGCCTTCTACGCTCCGACCCGCCCGCTCCACGCCGTCTTGCGTGACGCGGGCTTCGACGTTCGTCTCGCGGAAAATCCGCGGGTGCCGAGCGGCACATCGAGTGTCGAGGAGACCATCGCCGAGTGGATTGACGCCGACGCGGTGATCGCGGGCGGCGAGTTTGCCACCGCCGAGGTCATCGCGGGCCTTCCGAGGCTCCGCGTCATCGCGCGCGCGGGCGTCGGCTACGATCGCGTCGACATCGAGGCGGCGACGAGTCGCGGCATTCCCGTGACGATCACGCCGAACGCGAACCACGAGTGTGTCGCCGAGCACACGCTCGCGCTCCTCTTCGCGGTCGCTCGCTCGATCGCTCACCTCGATCGCGAGATGCGCGAGGGTCGTTGGATCTCGAAGGAGCTCGTTCCACTGCGTGGCCGGACGATCGGCCTCGTCGGTCTCGGCCGCATCGGCCGAAGCGTCGCTCCACGCTGTCGCGCACTCGGCATGAAGGTGCTCGCACACGACGAGTACGCGAACGAAGACTTCGCTCGTGAAAACGAGATCGAGCTCGTCTCGCTCGACGACCTGCTCGCATCGTCCGACTTCGTCAGCCTGCACTGCCCGCTCGACGCGTCGACGGAGAAGATGTTCAACGCCGAACGCTTCGCGCGGATGAAAGCGGGGAGCCTCTTCATCAACACGGCGCGCGGTGGACTCGTCGACGAGCCGGCGCTCGTCGCGGCTCTCGAGAGTGGTCACGTCGCCGGCGCGGGTCTCGATGTCTACGACGTCGAGCCGCTCGCGGCCGACCACGCGCTTTCCAAGCTCGAAAACGTCGTCCTCTGCCCCCACCTCGGTGGCGCCGACACGACGTCGCTCGAGAACATGGGCGTCGAGAGCGCCGAGAACATCATTCGCCTCCATCGTGGCGAATGGCCCGAAGGGGCGGTCGTCAACGACTCGCTCCGAGGCACATACTTCTGGTAAGAAAGACAGAGGAGGTCTCCCGTGACCAAGGAATTCGAAAATCGAGTCGCCCTCGTGACGGGCGGCTCGCGCGGAATCGGTCGAGCGACGGCGCTGCGACTCGCCGAAGAGGGTGCTGACGTCGCGATCAGCTACGTCACTCGAGACGCCGAGGCGAACGAGGTCGTCGAGAAGATTCGCGGCATGGGCCGCAAGGCCTGGTCCACGAAGTGCGACGTTTCACAGCCCGACCAAGTGCAGGCGATGGTCGATGGGACGCGAGCGGAGCTCGGCCCGATCTCGTTCCTCGCACACTGCGGCGCGATCAGCAATATCTGCACGCACGAGGAGCTGTCCTGGGATCTCTGGAAGGAGATGATCGACGTCAACCTCCACGGCGCGTACCTCGCGACCTGGGCCGTCAAGGACGAGATGCTCGCACAGGGCTACGGACGCATCGTTCTCATTTCATCGATTGCCGCTCTCTTGCCCCGCAAGATGCAGATACACTACGCGACGTCGAAGGCAGCCGTGCTCGCGATGACGAGGTGTTGCGCGGACGGTTTCGCCGCAGAGGGAGTTCGTATCAACGCGATCTGCCCGGGATTGATCGAAACCGAATTGGCGCACGTCTTGCCCGAAGAGCGCATGAAGCAAATTGTCTCCGAGACGCCGATGCAGCGCATCGGTGAGCCGCACGAGATCGCCAACACGGTCCGCTTCCTTCTCAGCGATGAATCGAGCTTCATGACGGGTCAAACGC
>CAYZGY010000236.1:252-945 GCA_964478085.1 uncultured Planctomycetia bacterium | reverse complement strand
GGTTGTTTCGGGCGGCCGCATGATGCTCGCGTGAAAAAGACATGCAGACAACACGACGATTGACGCTCCTCAATCTTCTTCTTGTCATCGGTTCGAGCACCGCCCTCGTCTCGAACGAGCACGAATCGCAAAAGCGCGTCGAAGAGACGCTGATGGTGCCCGCGGGACTCGAGGTCAAGGTTTGGGCGCGCTCCCCGATGTTCTTCAACCCGACCGGCATCGATTTCGATGAGCGCGGTCGTGCGTGGATCACGGAGGCGGTCAACTACCGAGACTTCCAGAACAAGGGCCGCAAGCCGCTCAAGCACGACAAGGGTGATCGCGTCGTCATCCTCGAAGACTCCGACGGCGACGGACGCGCCGATCGCTCGAAGGTCTTCGTCGAGGATGAGGACCTCGTCGCCCCGCTCGGCCTCGCGGTCTTCGCGGACAAGGTCGTCGTCTCGTCGTCGCCGAATCTCATCGTCTACCATCGCGACGCGAACGATCGCATGACGAGGAAGGAGATCCTCCTGACCGGCTGGGGAGGATTCGATCACGATCACTCGCTTCACGCGCTCGAAGGCGGGCCCGACGGACGCTGGTACTTCAACGCGGGCAACGCCGGTCCGCACATCGTCACCGACAAGTCCGGGTGGACGCTCCGCGCCGGCAGCTTCTACACGGGCGGCTCGCCGTACAACACGAAGACCT
>CAYZGY010000236.1:0-242 GCA_964478085.1 uncultured Planctomycetia bacterium | reverse complement strand
GCTCAAGAGCGACGATGGGCGAATCTACTCAGGCGGCGTCGCGCTCTCGGTGAATCCCGACGGCACGGGTCTCCACGCCATCGGCCACGGCTTCCGCAATCCGTACGGCACCTGCATCGATTCGTTCGGCAACGTCTGGATGAACGACAACGACGATACGCAGAGCTGCCGTACGACGTGGCTGATGCGTTTCGGCGACTGCGGCTACTGCTCGAAGGACGGCTCCCGCAGCTGGCGCGCGG
>CAYZGY010000235.1:7424-10123 GCA_964478085.1 uncultured Planctomycetia bacterium | reverse complement strand
CCTCTTCGGCGAGGCGTCATTGCGCAGGGCTTTGAGCGCCTACGTCGAGCACTTTCACGGGAAGCGGAATCATCAGGGAGAGGGCCATCGGCTACTGTTCCCCGACGAGATTCGCGGAGCAAGAGACGGACCGATTCGATGCGACGAGCGCCTCGGTGGGCTGCTGAAGTTCTAGCGTCGAGGGGCCGCATGAGTTTTTTGGCCACACGGGGCGAGCCGAGCGTTCGGCACCAGCGATTCGCCGCCAGGAGATCAGCCTCCCCTTCCTGGGTCACGCGAGCGAGATATCGGGGCTTGCAGACGCGCCCGCGCTCATCCAGGATGGACTCCCTCAACGGATAATTGATCGCAACTTCCCGTCAACCGGCGTCTACCCGGAAGGAGCTCGAGCCATGAGCCGCATTCGAATTTCCCTGTCAGCTTTGATCGTCCTCGTTGCCGTCGCCGCTCTCACTCTGCCCGGGACCGCTCCGGAGGCCGAGTCGAGCCCGGCCGCGGCAGGCACCTACACGGTGGATCTCATCCACTCCACCATGATGTTCGAGCTGCGCTATTCGGGGATCAGCACGTTCTACGGACGTTTCAACGATTTTGGCGGCACCTTCCAGCTCGACGAGAGCGATCTCTCGAAGACCAGCTTCGATCTCGTCGTCAAGTCAGCGAGTGTCGACACCGGAATCAAGAAGCGTAACGGCTCGCTCATGAGCCCCGATTACTTCTCCTCGAAGCAGTACCCCGAGTTTCGCTTCGTCAGCAAGTCGACCAAGGTTCTCGAAGGCAAGAAGCTCGAGGTGAAGGGAGATCTCACCGCGCGAGGTATTACCAAGCCGGTGACCTGCCAGGTCGTCTACGGCGGGGAAGTCCCTGCAGGCAAGGGAAAGGTTCGAGCCGGCTTTGACGGTTCGATCACGTTCAAGCGCAGTGATTTCGGCATCAACGGCGGCCAGAGCTTCCTCTCCGATGAGGTGACTCTTCGTCTCGGGCTCTGCGGCGAGAAGAAGAAGTGATGCATGGCTGATCATGCAGCCGGTCACGCCCCCGAGGATTCTGGCGAGAGTCACGGATCCGCGGGGGCGCTGCTCATCATCCAGGCCCTTCTTTACGGCCTGGCACACGTCATTCTCTTCGGCCTGCCGCGCTGGGGTGAATGGTCTGACCAGTCGTTCTGGGTCGCTCTCGCTCTCGGCTGCTTCGGCGTGCCGGTGGTGGGGCGACGCGAATGGGGCACGGCGGGCCTGTTGGGCATGGTGAGCATCGCTGCCCTCGTCGTGTGGCCCTGCCTCGATAGCGAGTGGAGTCGCGCCGGAGCTCGAGTGCCGGCCTTCATCGCCATTCTCGGCGGGACCTGGGTATTCCTCCGGTCCGGGCTGCAGCTGTCGGCACGACGGGGTGTCAGCGTCTTCCTCGCCTGCATGCTCGCCGGTGGGATTGCCGTCGCGATCGACGTCGTCTACCTCAAGGCGGCACGCCTCTTTGCCGTGCTCCTCGCTTTGCTCGTCCTGACCCGGATCGTGACCGGAGCTTTCCGCTTTCGATCGTTGGAGCCCGTGCTGTTCCTCTTCTTCGGGACGACCGGCCTGGCGCTGGTCCTGGCCGGCTGGCTTCACACCGTTCCCGATCAGCGCCCTTTCGCGGGTGCTTACGTCGCCGTCGCTCTCCTGCCTATGAGCGCCTGGTGGGCGGAGATTCCCGGCGTGGCTGCGAGACCACCGCTGGTGCGAGTCGGCGCTCAGATCGTGCTTACCGGATCACTCCTGGCGCTTGCGTGCTATCCCCTGGTGCGAACCTGGCTCACCGGAGGATTCAACTTCGCCGGCTCCTGAGAGCGGTCTCCTCTCGAGCCGCTCGTCGTCAACGCAGCCGGGGGCGCCGGTAGGCGTGCGATCGACACCGGGGCGGTGGCGCCTGCAGGGGCGGTTCGACCGGTCGGGTCAGAGCGAAGAATTCCGGTGTAATAGCCGAGGTCGAGCGCCGTACATAGCACCAGGGAGCGGAAACGCACCCGGCTGCTCACGGGAAATCAGTCAATCTTGTCGACCTCCTCTGCGGGACCAAGCGTCCTGGGACCTGCGGAGACAGGAAGCGAGGCGCCTTACCGGCTGAAAAGGAGCACGTCATGGAAACGCTCGTCATCGTCCTTCAGATCGTCGTCGCACTGAGTATCGCGAACGTTTGGCTACTACGACCGAAGCTGGCGACCAACTGGCGCGGCGGGAACGCGACGAACATGCTCGAGGAGTTCAAGGTGTACGCTTTGCCGAGCTGGCTCATGTTCACCGTCGGCGTGGCGAAGCTCTTGACGGCGATCGCCCTGCTCATCGGGCTGAGCTACCCTGCCTTCACGAAGCCCGCCGCGTTCGTGATGATCGCGCTCATGGCCTGCGCAGTCCTGATGCACGTCAAAGTCGGCGACGAGGCGCGGAAATCGGCCCCGGCGTTGACGCTGCTCGCTCTCTCCGGAGTCATCGCGGGCAGCATCATCGAATCCGTGCGATTCCTCGGCGAGCGCGGATGGCCGTTCCTGCCCAAGCTCGACGAGCTCGCGCGTCGAAGTCATGGAACTCCGATGGGCGACGCTGCGTAACGCGCAGCCGAGCAGATTCGATCACGTCTCGCTACTTGATCACGTCTCGCTACTTGATCACGATTCGCTACTTGATCACGATTCGCTACTTGATCACGATTCGCTACTTGATCAC
>CAYZGY010000235.1:0-7324 GCA_964478085.1 uncultured Planctomycetia bacterium | reverse complement strand
CGATTCGCTACTTGATCACGATTCGCTACTTGATCACGATTCGCTACTTGATCACAACTCGCTCAGTCGCCGCTCGTCCGAACGTCTCTGGGTGGTACATCTCTTCCGCGCGCGTCGGCGGGACGACGAAGTTGCCCGGGATCGTCGCGCGGGTGACGTACGAGTAGTTGTAGACGCCGGCGTGGAGTCGCGACGTGAACGCCTCGACGCGCTCGTCGCGCAGGTTCTGGTGCTCGTACCAGCGCCACTGGTACCACCACGGTGCGAAGTAGCTGCGGCGCGCGCGTGGGCCGCCGCGTCCACGCGCGGTCGGGGCACCCGTGTCGAGCGGCAGGTCGCCCGAGACGGCGAGCTCGGGATTGATCGCCTCGAGACCCGCGGGCAGCGGATCGACGAGCGCGACGTGGTAGCGGCGCGCTGGCGCGACGAGCGAGAGACGCACGCGTACTCGGGCGCCCCGGCGGATCTGCCAGACACCGCTCTTGTCCCGCGTGACGTCGTCCGCGTCGTCGACCGCTTCGTACGTTCGTGTCACTGCGAAGCCGTGATCAGCCGCTTCGAGCTTGAGGCTCGTCGGCGCGTACTTGAGCCCGAGCCGGTAGTACAGTCGTCCGCGTCCTTCCTTGCTCAGCGTCAGGTCCTGTCCGCCCTTCGCGCTCGTCAGGTGCTCCATCGGAATCGAGATGTGGTGCTGATCGGTCGTTCGACCTTCGAACCCGTGCTCGCCGGCGAACCGATCGCCGAGCCACGCCTTGGCGACGAAGTAGGGCTTCTCCTTCTCGTACTCGCGGAAGTAACCGTCGAGCGCGAGGAGCACGAACGCGTTCTCCTGCGTGTTCCTCCAGCGTCCCTGGACTCGGTGACCGAGGAGACCGCGGACGAGCTTCGGGATCACGTCGTTCTTCGGGTCGGCCTTGAGAAGAGCGTCGAGCAAGACGCCGTCGGTTCGTCGCGAGCTGTGAAGGAGAAGGTGGGCACCGTCCGAGTAGCTCGTGTTGAATTGAGCGGTCGCCGCCGTTTCGGCGACTCGATTGCTCAGGTGGCGCAGGGCCGCTTTTCGCCGGTCCTGCGACTCGGGGTCCTTCGCCACCGTCGCGAGGAGCCAGCCCGTCGCTTCGAGCGGCAGCTTCTTCGGTCCGACGTCCCCGAGGATCTTGCGCGCTTTGTCGACCGCGTTCTGGCGGATCTTCTTGTCGGTCGGCATCTGGCCGAGGACGAAGAGCGCGTAGGCCTGGATGCTCTGGCGAGCTTGGGCGCTGTACTCCTTCGGGATGAAGCGATCGATGTTCGTCAGGTAGGATTGCGAACGCTGCAGCATCTCCTTCGGGACGTGGAAGTCCTTCTGGACGGCGCGGACGAGCGCGTGAGCGACGTGCACGCCGAGGTACGGCCAGGAGCGGCGCCCGCGTTGCCAGAAGCTGAAGCCGCCGTCACGGTTCTGGAGGCCGCGGAGCTTGTCGATGTCGCGACCCACCGCTGCGACGAGCTCGGCCGGTGACGGGAGTCCGTCGGCTTCGAACGCCGAGAGTACGTCGCGCAGTGCGGCGATGGTCAGGACGCGGGAAGCGATCTGCTCCGCACAACCGTACGGGTACTCGGTGATGTAGATCACCGCGTCGGTGAGAGCCTGCAGCTGGGTCGAAGAGGTCGTGATCTCGAGGCCGCCGAAGCTCGCGACGACGCCCTCGGGCTTCGCGATCGGCTGGACGATCGCCGTGAGCTGACCCGCGCCGGCCGCGCCACTCGATGAAATCGATCCGTACGTCGCGAAGGCCTCCGTCGTCGCGGGCGTCCAGACGGGAATCTTCACGTCGGCCGCGTCGCTGTATTTCCCGCTGACAGCGGCGACCTCGAAGCGCGCCGTGCCCGCGAGCTCGGCCGAGCACGGGAAGCGGACCTCGACGCGATCGTTCGCGGGAACCGTGACTCGGCGACCGGCGCCCTCGTCGATGCGAGCGTTCGAGGCACGCAGCGCAACGGCGACGTCCATCGGCTTGTCGGTCTGGTTCTGCAGGATCACCGGCAGCTCGAACCGATCACCGAAGTTGAGGAAGCGCGGCGCCGACGGACGCACCTGAAGCGACATGCGCGCCGTGATCGAGCTCTCGTCCTTGCCGAAGTGGTTTTCACCAGAGGCGACGACGGCGAAGACGCGGTAGCGCGTCAGGCTGTCGGGGAGTTCGACTTTCACGCGGGCGTAGCCTTCGACGTCGGTCGGAACGGCGGCGGAGAAGTGCGCGAGCGCGTCGAAGTTGACGCGGACGGCGATTGGAGACGCGTTCTGCCCGGCGCTGTGGCCCGACTCGCTCTCGGCGTCGAGCGAGAGCACGTTCTTTCTCATCATCGCGTTGCGGCCGCGTGCGACGCCTTTCGCTTCCGCGCCGGCAGCCGCAAAGTCGTCGCTCGCGACAGCGGCTCTAAGCACCGGACCCGACTCCTGGACAGCCCCCGGAATGCGGACGATCTTCTCCTTGAACTCGCGCAGGCGGACGTAGCGGCGCGAGTGGTAGTCGCGCACGCGGTAGTGACGATCTCGGTAGAAGATCGCGATCGGATCGACGACATCGTAACCCGTCAGTGCGAGCACTGCTTCGTCGACGACGACGACAGCGACCTCGGCATCCTTGACCGGCCGACCGTTCGCGTCTTTGACGAGCACGTCCACGTGCGTCTCGCTGCCCGGCTCGAGCTCCTTTTCGCGTGGACGCGCCTTGACTTCGAGGGTGCGCTTGGTCGGCGGCACGTCGAGCTTGAGATTGCCCGAGGCGTACGCCGGACGCTTCGGCAGACGGTCGTTCACCTCGCCGTCATCGTTCGCGCGAATGGTCGCACCGACGAGATCGACCTGGACGGTCAGGCCGGGGACGTACGCATCGCGAATCGGAATCTTGAGCGTGTAGGACGAGTCAGAGATCTGGATGCGCTTCGTCTCCAGGAGGCCGCCGCGACGGAGCGTGACGACGCCTTCGCTCTTGGCGAACGGAGCCTGCACGAGAATCTCCGCGACGTCGCCGTCCTGGTACTCCTTGCGATTCGGGATCAGCGTGACCTCTTCCTGCTGGACGTTGCGTCGCTTCGCACGCTTCTCGCCCGCGACCCAGAGCGTCAGCTGGCTCTGGTTCGGACGATCGCGACCGTCGACGACGCGCGCGCGGACGCGATACTCTCCGCCGTCGAGATTCTCGAAGCTCGCGGAGATCGGATCGGCGAGCGAGGTCAGCTTGTGCGCGCCGGCCTCTTCTTCCTTCTCCGCCCATACGCCCTTCTCCTGGACCCAGCGGACACGGTAGCAGCGCAGGTCGACGATCATCTCGGGGATGGCCTTGCCGTCGATGTCCGTGACGATGAGGTCGAGATCGAGCGGCTTGCCCTTCTCGACGAAGGTCGTGTCGCTGCGGAGTCCGACGTAGAGACGTGACGGATGAACGAGCGTCGTTGTGCTCGCGGTCCACGCCTGCGCGTTGAGATCGGTGACGGTCGCCGTTGCAGTAACAGTCGTCGGTTCGGGCGGCGTGACCTTCTTGAAGTCGATGTGGATGGTGTGATCACCGGCACCGTCGGTCGATCCGACGAAGCGTTCGGGCTCCGAGCCGGCCCCACCGTGCCACCCGCCCAAGCCCCGCGAGTAGCGCCACCACGGACGCCAGGTGCCGAAGGTGAACTTGTCCCAGCCTTCGGGACGGAACGTGCCCGTGGTCGTCCTCACCGTCCACTTGACGGGAGCGCCCGGGAGCGACCCGCCGGAGTAGTAGCTCGCGTTGACCTTGGCGGTAGCGCTTTCACCGACCAAGTGCGGGCCGGCGTTCATCGTCGCGTTGACAGCGAACTCGGGGCGTCGGAACTCCTGCACCTCGAGGCTGTGCGAGTAGCGATCACGCCGTACCTGGACGGTCGTCTCGGCGGTGAGAGAAACATGGCAACGACCGAGGTTGATCGTGTCGGGCGTCTCGAAGGAGAGATCGAAGCCGCCGAGCTTGGTGACGTCCGCGTAGCCCTTGGCGATCTCGACGTTGCGGCGATCCTTCACCTGGAAGCGAACACCCGTGACGATACCGGCCGACGAGGTGACGTCGCCCTTGGGGCCGCGGGTCGCGTGTCGGACCCAGCCTTTGACGTGGACCTTCTCGCCGGGACGGTACATCTTGCGATCGTCGAAGGTGCACCACTGAAGGCTCGTGTAGTTGCGTGACTTGTACCAGTTGCCACTGCGCGACCACCACGAGTCGCTCTCCGGCAGGAACGCGAGGTCATCGCCGTGGCGAACGACGACGAGCGCCGGAGCCTTCGGTCGACTCTCTCCGAGCTCGAAGCCGAAGAGACCTTCCGCGTTCGTCGATCCGCTCTGTCCGAGCTCGCCGATCTCGACCTGGACGTTCTGGAGCGGCTTGCCGTCCTCCAGCGAGTTCGCCCAGACGATGGCCTTGTCCTCACCGACGAACGCGTCCAGTCCGATTTTCGTGCGCTGAACCCACGCCGAGGCCCAGATCGGATTCTTGCCGGCCTTCGCGTCGAGGATGACGACGAGCTGGTTGCCGTGCTTCTTGACGATGTCGCGCAGGTCGACCACGGTCTCGACGAGCTCGTCGGGCTTGTGAGCGATCTTGATCGTGCTGCCGTGCGCGCGAGCCCCGGGTGCTCGCGGCGTCGTGTTGCGGCGATTCTTGTCGCGCAGGAACTTGAGGTAGGTCGGCCAATCCTGCGGCGCGACCTTGCGCACCTCGAGCTCGACCTTCTCGAGGTTCGTCGAGAAGAACGAGAACGTCGCAGGGCCGCCGGGGTCGAGGACCGCGAGGTGACGACCCGGCGCCGAGAGACGAATCGGGGCTTCGGTCGTCTCGATCTCGAAGCTGTACTCCTCACCGAGCTTCTGCCCGAACGTGTCGGTGATGTCGGGCGAGAGCGTCACGCGGTATTTAGTGCGTCCCTTCGTCGACGCATACGCGTAGATCATGTGGCCTTGCACCGAAGGCCTGATTTCGGCCGTCTTCGGGTCGAGCACGATCATGCCCGAGTCGAACTTCTCCGCGTCGATCGGATTGCTGAAGCGCACTTGGATCGGCGCGCCGGGCGGGCACGTGTGCTTTCCGTTCTCCCAGCCGCACTGCGTCGCGGCGACCTTGAGCGGTCCGTAGGTGCGGAAGTCGAACGAGCGCTCTTTGCTCGTCGTGACCGGGCCTTCGAAGGACGGAGCGCCTCTCGTGATGACGAGCTGGAACGGCGAGTCGAGCGGCAGCGGTTTCTTCGTTCGCACGGCGACGATGCGGTCGTTCGCTTCGCCGCGGTTCTTGATGTAGTTCGCGGCGCGCTCGTCCTCCCCGATGTCTTCGGCGGTCGCGAGACGGAGGGCGAAGGTCTTCGACGTGTTCGGCTTCGCGCTGCGGAGCTCGACGTGGGGAAGCACGGCTTTCGGATCGACGCGCTGGTCGAAGACGAGCACGATCACGGGGTGCCTGGCCGAGACCGTCTTGTTCCCCGGGAATTGATGCTTGAGCTTCGCGGCGGGAGTCGAGAAGGTCCACGAGGATTCCTGCCCGAGCGTGTTGCCTCGGATCGACTTCGTTCCCGCGGGGATCTTGACGCGGTATCTGGTCGCCATCGGAAAGCGGTTCTTCGGCGTCTTGCCGTCCAGGTTCTTGGACGGCACAGTTTCGAACGGTGCCGGCTCGAAGAGGAGCGTCCGCGTGCCGACCCAGCGCCACGAGCCTTCGGGCCTCGGGCTGATCTCGACCGGCACGTCACCCGCCGAGAGCTTGTCGACCGTGTCGAGCGCTACCATGTCGTGGGAGAAGGTGACGCTGAGGTGCGAGGCGAGCGCGACCGCACCGTCGGGGGCGAAACGCACGATCGAAAGAGGTGCGGAGACCTTGTCGACATCGGGTTTCTTCTGCGTCGTGCGCGGCGGGAACTGCCCTTCGATCTTCTTGCCTGTGCGCGGCGGCGGGGTCGACGATTTGCGGAGCGCGAAGCCTTTCTTCTCGCCCTTCGGTCCTTCCTTCGGGAGCCGCGCGATGACCTCGTCGGTCTCGGCCTTGTCGAGTTTCGCAGCCTTCGGCGCGGCGATCTCTTCGGGCTTCGTCGGCTCCGTTTCAGCGCCGCGGAGCTTCAGCTCGAGGCCTCTCTCCGAATTGTCTTGCGAGAAGAGGCGCGGGGAGGACGCGAACTGCCAGATCGCGCAGGCCGCCAGGGCGGCGAGGAGGAGGGCGGGTCGTCGTTTCATCGAACGCGGGGCTCGTGAGTCTTGAGTGGGAGAAAGAAATGGGCGGCGAAGGGTCGCGGCTCGACGTCTCCATTAGACTCTGTCGTTCCCCGCCGGTTCCGTAGAAAAAACCGGGCTCCCGGGGATCCCGCTGCGGAAAAACGCCCGACCGGATCAGCGTCGACGGCTCTTCTTCCTCTTCTTCTTCATCTCGGCCTTCATCTTCTTGTGGTCGAGCTCGCCCGTGATCGTCAGGCTCCCGATCGTGCCGGACTGCGAGCCACCCCAGATGAACCCGATCTGACCGCGCGGGAAGGTCTTCGGCTTGTACTTCGTCTTGGCGGCGAGGTAGCCGTCTCGATGGGTCTCGAGGATGCCGTCCTTCATCTTGATCTTGAACTTCGCCGTGTTGTCGAACGGGACGCCCTTGACCTTGGCCCCGGCCTTCTTCCTCAGGCGACCCTTCGAGAAGATCGCGTACTGGTTCCCGTAGTTCGTCCCGATCGCCGAGCCCTTCTCGTTTTGGAAAACGAGCGCGAGCAAGTGGCGCTTGGAGTGGTTGATGTACTGGCGGTAGGTGATCTCCGCTTCGACGTTGTCCTTGAACCAGGCCTTGAGCGTCGTCATGCCGCGATCCGAGACGCGGATGCCGGCGATACCGCCGATGACGAACTCCTCGTCCTGAATCGTCCAGCGCAGCTTTTCCTGGAGCCTGGCTCCGATGGGTCGCGTGAAGATGTCGACGTGATCTTCGCTCTTGTCCGCGAGGTCGAACGCGAGCTGGACGCGGCCGTCGGGAAGCCAGCTGATCTTCGACGGGCTCAGGAAGTCGCCGAGCTTCTCGTGGACGTACTTCTCGTCGTCGCTCTTGCTTCTCGTCGTCGCTCTTGGGGACGTAGGTCTTACCCTTGTCCTCGCCTTCTAGCTCCTTTTCGAGCTCGAGTTCGATGTCGTCGTCGTCATCGTCGTCTTTGTCTTTGTCTTTGTCTTTGTCGCGATCAGGAGCCGCGCCGAGGACCGACTCTTCCCGCGCGTTCACTTCCGAATATTGATAGGAACGCTCGCCCCAGCTCCCCTCCAGCACCCGAGCCCTCGCGGGCCTCTCAAGGCCGCTTTCGGCGCTCGAGC
>CAYZGY010000234.1:9540-10151 GCA_964478085.1 uncultured Planctomycetia bacterium | reverse complement strand
GACGTCGCTCATCCAGCGGAATCTCGCCTTTACATCGTCCGGATCGAGTAGACTGGACGGGTCGTTGCGGCATCCCTCACGTGCCTGGCATGAAGAAACTCGTCTTTCCCCTCTCGATTCTCGCCCTACTGGTCGGGCGACTCACCGTCGCGACCGCGGATCAGACCGTCTCCGCGCCGAGAGATCATTGGGCGTTTCAGCCGATCTCTGCGCCGGTGGTCTCAGGAGCAGCCCATCCGATCGATGAGCTCATCGACCGACTCCTGCGCGAACGTGGTCTCGAACCGACGGCCCCGGCGGACATCCGAACGCTGATTCGACGCGCCGTGTACGACCTCCACGGACTGCCACCGACCGAAGCTCAGCTCGCGACGAAGCGCGCAGAGCTCGATCAGCTCATCGCTCGGCTGCTCGAGTCGCCGCGCTACGGCGAGCGCTGGGGGCGACACTGGCTCGACGTCGCTCGGTATTCCGATGCGAAGGACGGTGTTCTGATGTACGGCGATCAGCGGATTCGCCCCTTCGCGTACACTTATCGCGACTGGGTGATCGACGCGTTCAACGAGGACAAGCCCTTCGACGAGTTCATCCGGCTCCAGATCTCGGCCGAC
>CAYZGY010000234.1:3123-9530 GCA_964478085.1 uncultured Planctomycetia bacterium | reverse complement strand
AGATGGACCTCCCCGCCGATTCGCCCGACCTCGCGGCGATGGGCCTCCTGACGCTCGGTCGCATGTTCGACAACAACCTCCACGACGTCATCGACGACCAAATCGACGTCGTCACACGCGGCTTTCTCGGACTGACCGCGAGCTGCTCTCGTTGCCACGACCACAAGTTCGATCCGATCCCGACGACGGACTACTACTCGCTCTACGGCATCTTCGCGAGCAGCGTAGAGCCGTACGAGCGACCTCGCATCGCGATGGTCCCGAAGGGCGGCGAGGCCTTCGAGAAGGAGTTCGCGGCAAAACTGCAAGAGGTTCGCACCCGACGACGCGAACACTACGAGCGAACGCTCCGCGTTGCCCGCGAACGCACCGCCGACTATCTCGCTGCTGTCGCGACGACCGAAGCGGACGTCTCGGAGACGGCGATCTTCTTTCTGTCTCTGATCCCGAATCAGCTGCGTCCCCAGATCACGAATCGCTGGCGGCAGCTCATCGCGAGGCGCGCGACGCCGAGCGATCCGGTCTTCGCGCCCTGGCACGACTTGATGCGCGATCCCGAGATTCGCGTGGAACGCTGGAAGGAGATCGGCGTCGATGCTCGCGTCATCGACGGGATCGTCGCAGCGCAGCCGAAGACTCCCGAAGCGATCGCGCGCACGTACGGTCGCATCCTTCGTGACGTCTGGGGTGCCGAGAGTGACCTCCGCGCGGAGCTTGCCTCCTTGCGTGCGGAAATTCGCCGCATCGAGACCACCTCCTTCGACCTCGCGGACATCGTCGCCGGTGGAGACGGCACGGGAACGGGTGTCGAGCGCGGAGGGATCCACCCCGTCACGGGTCGCGCGACGAAGGGCGGGGTCGGCTTGATCAAGATCGAGAAGCACGACGTCGCCGTTCGCGTTCCGGACAACGCCTTCGTCGACAGTGTCTTCGTCCCGATGAGCGGCGCCTCCGAGATGACGACGACCGGTCTCCGTGCCGAAGATCTGCCGAAGTCGAGCGGTCAGACCTGGGACTACTTCAAACGCGGACCGAGCGAAGGGTTCACTACGAACTCGATCGACGGTGTCGACTATTCGAAACCACCGCACAGCCTGCTCGGTCTCCACGCGAACAAGGGGATAACGTTCGATCTTCGCGCGCTTCGCGACCGCCACGGGTTCGCGGGCGCTCACCTCCGCGCGCTCTTCGGCCACGGAGGCGCCAAAGGAATGAGCGCTCTCCACGGGCTGGTCTTTCTCGATGGTCGTCGCGTCGCCGAGCTCCTCGACTTTCCAGCCCAAGGCAAGGGGCGCGCCCTCGACATCGAGCTCCCGCCAGAAAGTCGCTTTCTCACCCTGATCGCCCTCGAAGGTCCACAGGGAATCTCCCACGACCAGGCGATTCTCGGTGACGCGCGCATCGAGGCTGATGCGGAACGGAAGATCAGCCCCGAGAAAGAGAGGCAGCTCGTCGGGCTTCGCCAGCGCGAGACCGAGATCGAGTCCCGTCTCGCGAATCTGGATCCGGCGCGAGCCGGACGTGGCGACACGCTCGCCGATCTTCTCCTCTCGAAGGAAAGCCCCGTCTGGTTCCCCGAAGATCAAATCTACTACTACCTCTCGCGGCAGGACAAGGACGCGTTTCGCGGTCTGACGAATCAGCTCGACGCGATCTCGGTTCGCCATCGTTCGGCTGCCTCGCGCGCGATGATCCTCGTCGACGCCGACACGATCTACGATCCCGTCGTCTTCGAACGAGGAGACCCGACACAGCGCGGCGCTTCCGTCCCGCGCCGGTTCCTCGGATTCCTCTCTCGCGACGAGCGTCGTACCTTCACGAAGGGGAGCGGTCGCCTCGAGCTCGCTCATGCGATCTCTTCTCCCCAGAACCCGCTCACGGCGCGCGTCTGGGTCAACCGCATCTGGATGCATCACTTCGGGAATCCGCTCGTCGAAAACCCGAGCGACTTCGGCCTTCGCACCCCCGAGCCGCTCCATCGCGAGCTGCTCGATCTGCTGGCGACGCGCCTCATCGAGGAGGGCTGGAGGACGAAGCCGATCCATCGCTTGATCATGACCTCGAGAGCCTACCAGCGCGCGTCGAGCATCCACGGAAGCGCGCGATTCGCAAAGCAGGTCGAGGAGGATCCCGAGAACGACTACCTCTGGCGCGCGAATCGCCGGCGGCTCGACCTCGAGCAGTACCGAGACACGCTCCTCTCGGTCTCCGGACAGCTTTCGCTCGAGATGCACGGTCGCCCGAAGCTCCTCGACGACGCGAACAATCGACGGCGCACGATCTACGCGTTCGTCGAGCGCCAGAACTTGCCGAACCTCGTGAAGATCTTCGACTTCCCGAACGCCGACTCCTCGGCCGCTCGTCGCGTGCGGACGACGGTACCACAGCAGGCGCTCTTCGCGATGAACTCGCCACTGATGGAACGTACCTCGCGTTTACTCGCCGAGCGCGCGCGCGAAGGCTCCGTGCGTGAGCGTGTCATGAAGCTCTACCGTCTTGCGCTCGGTCGAGACCCGGACGCGGAGGAGATCGCTTTGGCCGAGAATTTCGTCTCGGGGAGCCCCTGGGAACACTTCGCTCAGATTCTTCTGATGAGCAACGAGCTGATGTTCGTGGACTGAACCGATGAACGACAGATCGCCTGGATTGCCCACAAGACGAGAGCTCCTACAACGGTCTGGCACAGGGCTCGGCTTGCTCGCGCTCCCGATGCTTCTCGAGGCCTCCGAGGCGAGGCCGCCACCGAAGGCACCGGCTCCGAACCCGCTGACTCCGAAAGCTCCGCACTTCCGTGCACGCGCAAAACACATCATTCACGTCTACCTCAACGGTGGACCGTCCCAGGTCGACACTTGGGATCCGAAACCGACGCTGATGAAGTGGAGTGGAAAGAAGATCCCGACTGGCAACCTGACGACCGAACGCGAGACGGGAGTGGCGCTCGCTTCGCCCTTCGAGTTTCGGCGACACGGTCAGAGCGGGCTTCCGGCGAGCACCGTCTTCGAGAAGACCGCGTCGCAACACGCGGACAAGATTTGTGTCATCCGCTCGATGTTCGCGAACACGCCGAACCACGAGCAGAGCATGCGCTTGATGAACACGGGCGACGAGCGACTCTCTCGTCCGAGTTACGGCTCGTGGCTCACGTACGGGCTCGGCTCGGAGAATCAGAACCTTCCTGGGTTCGTCACGCTCTGCCCGGGTCTTCCCGTCGCTGACTCATCGAATTGGCGCAGCTCGTTTTTGCCGGGCATCTACCAGGGCACGTACCTCGACACCCGTAAGAAGAAGGTGTCGGAGCTCATCGCCAACATCGAACGCGCGAGCATCGATCGCCAAGCACAGCGCAAGCAGCTCGACTTGCTCGCGACACTCAACGAGAAGCACCGCGCGACGCGCCAGGAAGACGCGAATCTCGAGGCCCGCATCCAGTCGTTCGAGCTCGCCTACCGCATGCAGCTCGAGGCGACCGACGCGCTCGACATCTCGAAGGAGAGCGCCGAGACGCGCGAGCTCTACGGCGCAGACAAGGTTCACGGTCGCCAACTGCTCATCGCACGCCGACTCGTCGAGCGTGGAGTTCGCGTCGTCCAGTGCTACCACGGTGACGTTCAGCCATGGGACTCCCACGACAACATCGCGACGAATCATCGGAATCTCGGAGGCCAGGCCGACGGACCGATCGCCGCGCTTCTCACCGATCTCGAGCGACGCGGACTCCTCGACGAGACCCTCGTCGTCTGCGGAGGCGAGTTCGGCCGAACGCCGGCCGTCGAGATTCCGCTCGGATCGAACGCCAAGCCGACGGGTCGCGATCACAACCACCACGGCTTCACCGTCTGGCTCGCCGGCGGTGGCGTGCGCGGCGGCATCGCGTACGGCGCAACGGACGAGTTCGGCTACGCCGCCGTTCGCGACAGGATTCACGTGCACGACCTCCACGCGACGATGCTCCACCTCATGGGTTTCGATCACGAGCGCCTGACCTACCGCCATGCAGGACGCGACTTCCGTCTGACCGACGTAGACGGAGACGTCGTCCACGGCATTCTGGCCTGAACGAGCTCGCGTCCGCTCGCGCCTTCCCCTCACGACGAAGACACGATCCGAGCTTCCGAACGCGATCTCGCTCCGCGAATCGCCGTCCAGATCCCCGACGACCTCGTCGGCCGCGAGGCGGCCCGGAACGGCAACCATCGCGAGGCCTGCGGTGACGAGGATGATACAAATCTCTCGAGATGTGAGATTAGACTGACGCACGGACGTCCCTCCAGCTCGTGCTGTTTATCGTCCCAGGATACGTCGACACCCGACAGGAAGTTCGGCAATACGATGGGTCGCCAACTTTTCGATATTCTCTGCATCACGGTCGTCTCGGCGGTCCTCGCCTCGTGTGCCTCGTCACGACCGGCCCCGATTCTCTGGGACGTCGGCTGGAGCCCGGACGGGAAGCAGATCGTCGTCTGCGGTGAGGGCACACTGAACATCGAGCACGTCTCGTCGGGAACCTCCCTGTTCTTCGGCGAGCCCGAACCGGGTGGACCCGAGAGCACAACGTTCACGCGAGCACGCTGGCCACCGACGGGAGCGCAGCTGGCCGTCGTCACGCAAGGCCACAATGCGAGTGGGTTCTTCGGGACGACGTCGGGATTTCATCGACGCCTCGACGCTCCGAACTAGCGTGGAATCGCATGGTCTCCCGACGGATCGAAGATCGCGACGGCGGGTACCGGAGATGGCCACCTCAGAATTTGGAGCGAGAGCGGTGATCTCCTGACGGAGACCCCACGTCACGGTGACGCGAAAGGCCTGACCGGCGCCGCTGAGTGGCGAAAAAGCGCTTTTGCGCTATTGGATTCGAAGGTTCGTACGACTGAGCTCTCGAAGCGAGTATCGAATTCCGCTCACGATGGCGAACCGAACGGACCCTCTCAGGAGATTTTCCATGCGAACCGCGACTCGAATCACCCTCTACGCCCTCGTATCCGAGGTATCCAGCGACTCCCCCGACGAGATCGTCGATCGGCAGGGAATCGGGCTCACCCGCTGAGACGACAGCGAAGCCCATTCCATCGGCGGGAAAACCGGCCCCGAGCCTCGGCAAAGTCTCTGCCTCCAGCGGAACGAGTGCACGGGCTCCAGGACGTCCTCCGGTGGAGTCGCACCATCGAAGACTCGGATTGGTCGACCCTGCGAAATGGGAGGACCCGATATCGTGGGCCGACTCGAAGACCCCGACGGGGCCGGAGAGGCCGGAGAGGCCGGAGAACGACATCCTCGACGACGACCTCCTGGCGTGCTCCTCGACGAGGCCCTCGAACCGGATGGTGTCGGTCGCCTCGTACCAGACACGATACGACAGGCCGCCGTCGACGGTCGACCGCGGGACATTCGCCCAAGTGATGGTTGCCCCCGGTCTATCCCTGAGGCTCTCGAAAGGAAAAGGATCCTCTTCCGCGGGATCCGCAAAACTGGTCACAGGGACTCGCAACGATTAGCATAGTCGGCATCGTCCGCGTCGGTTTCGCAGGCGACCGAGGAGCGTCCAAGAATCGCATTCTGATGAAAACAGTGCACGTACTCCGAGCTTCCGCCCCACTCCTGATCGTCATCTCGATCGCGAGTGCATCCACGCTCAGTGGATCTGAGCCCACAGCACGTCAGGTCGAGTTTTTCGAGAACAAGATCCGCCCCGTGCTCGCCGAGAACTGCTACTCCTGCCACAACTCGGTCGGCAAGAAGAAGGGCAAGATCGCGCTCGACTATCGAGCCGCTCTGATCGAGTCGAAGATCATCGTCCCGGGCTCGCCCGCGAAGAGTCGCCTGATTCGTGCGATCCGCCACCTCGAAGGCGCCGAGCCGATGCCGTCCAAGGCCCCGAAGCTCGCCAAGCTCCTCATCAAGAACTTCGAGGACTGGATCCGAATGGGTGCCCCGGATCCTCGCACGACCAAGCCCACGAAGGAGGACATCGATCGAGAGGTCGACTGGGACTCCGTCCGGGACCAGCGCGCCGAGTGGTGGTCGTTCCAGCCGATCCGTGCTGCCGCTCCGCCGAGCATCGAGAACGACGAGTGGAAAGGGTCGAGCATCGATCGCTTCGTCTACGCTCGCATGAAAGCGGCAGGCTTGACGCCGAAGGATCGCGCAGGCGCCGCCGTGCTCATTCGCCGACTCTACCTGACGCTCGTCGGCACACCGCCGAAGCCCGAGATCGTCGACGCGTTCGTCGCGAACCCTTCCGTGAAGGCGTACGAGGAGATCGTCGACGAGCTGCTCGCGTCGGATGCCTTCGGCGAACGATGGGGACGATACTGGCTCGACTGGTTCCGCTTCGCCGAGTCGCACGGCAGCGAAGGCGATCCGTCGATCCCTTACGCGTCGATCTACCGCGACTACGCGATTCG
>CAYZGY010000234.1:907-3113 GCA_964478085.1 uncultured Planctomycetia bacterium | reverse complement strand
GCTCAACGCCGACGTGCCCTACGACCAGCTCCTGCGCGAAGCCATCGCGGGTGATCTGCTCGCCGAACCGCGCGTCAACGAGGAGCTCGGCCTCAACGAGTCGGCGATCGGACCCGCGCACTTCCGCATGGTGCCGCACGGCTTTGGTGTCACGGACGCCTACGACGAGCAGATCACGTTTACGGACAATCAGGTCGACGTCGTCTCGAAAGCCATTCTCGGCGTGACACTGTCCTGCGCGCGTTGCCACAACCACAAGTTCGATCCGCTCAGTCAAAAGGACTTCTACAAGTTCTACGGCATGATGATCAGCAGTCGGCCCGGTATGGTGAACGTCGACAGCCCGGCCTTGAAGAAGAAGAATCGCGCGGAGCTCCAGGAGCTCAAGCCTGTCATCCGAGCCGGCCTCGCCGACTTGTGGGCGAGAGAGCTCCCGAAGGTCATCGAGGCGCTCGAGAGCGGCGACGGGCTCGACGCACTCAAGAAGGAAGCGCAGTCGAAGGACTCCCACCCGCTGCACGCCTGGTTCCAGCTCGAGGGAGGAAACCCCGAGTCGATCGCTCGCGACTGGCGCGACCTGATCACCCGTCACGAGAGCCGCGCACGGGAGAAGCAAAGCAAGATCGCGCAGGCGACCTACTACGCCGACCTACGCGATCAGTCCGAGTACGATCGCTGGTTCAAGACCGGCCTCGGACTCGGCGACAAGGTGGCACCGGCCGGCTCCTTCGCCGTCGCCGTCGAGGGTGTCTCCGCGCTCGTCTCGATCTACCCGCGGGGAATCTACTCGCACCTGATCTCCGACAAGGACGATGCGAACCTCGGCTCGGTCTTTCACCTCGCGACCGGCGACTACACGGCGGTGCACGCTTTCGGTCGCAACGCGATGGCACGATTCTCTACGCGCAGCTACCCGCTCTCGCACGGTGGTCTCCACCCGACACCGAACGTCCCCGGCAACCCTTCGTGGATGCGGCTGCGAAAGTACACCTACTGGAACGGCGAGAAGATCTTCTACCAGCTCTCGACGGGCTCGGACAAGACCGTCGGCGCTCGCAAGGGCCGCGGATGGTTCGGTGTCACCGAAGTCTGGGCGGGACGGGGCGGATTGCCCGACCTCGGACATCCCGCGGCGACTCTCCCCGGTAATCACGATTCCGTCCGCGATCGCGCGACGCTTCTCGCCTTCTACCGGCGAGCTCTCGAAGACGCGGTCACCGGTTGGAAGAAGGGCGAGCTCTCCGACGCTGGAGCGATCCTCCTCGACGCGCTCAGACGTCACGGAAAGCTGACGGACCGACTCGGTGACCTGCCCGACTCCCTCCGCAAGGCCGTCGAGACGTACCGCAAGCTCGAAGCAGAGATCCGCATTCCCGAACGCGCGCCGGGCGTCCTCGAAGGGCAACCCTGGGACCAGCCCCTCCTCGTCCGCGGAAGCTACAAGAACGAGTCCGATCCCGTCGAGCGCGGCTTCCTCGAGGTCTTCGGAGGGCGCAAGTACAGCAAGTCGAACAGTGGTCGACTCGAGCTCGTCGAGGATCTCTTGAGCGAGAACAACTCGCTGACGGCACGAGTGATCGTCAATCGACTCTGGCACCACACCTTCGGCCGCGGACTCGTCTCGTCGACGGACAACCTCGGCCGCCTCGGTGATCCCCCGAGCCACCCGGAGCTTCTCGACCATCTCGCGAGCGAGCTTCGCCGGGACGGCTGGTCGATGAAGCGCATGATTCGTCGGCTCGTCACGAGCCGAGCCTTCCTCTCCGAGAGTCGTCCTTCGGAGAACGCGGCCGATGTCGACCCGAGCAACAAGCTCCTCTCGTACTACACCCCTCGTCGACTCGACGCGGAAGCCGTCCTCGACACGATCGAGTCCGTCGCCGGCAATCTCGGCCGCCGAGCGGTCTATCGACGCGTGCAGCGCAATCGCCTCGACCCGTTCCTGACGGCGTTCAACCTGCCGATTCCGACGAGCACGGTCGGCGTGCGAGATCAAACCAACGTGCCTGCACAGTCGCTCCTCCTCCTCAACGGGGACATCGTCCGTCGCGCCGCCGAGTCCTGGGCGCAACGGCTGACACGTGACACCGAGCTCAAGACGAACTCGGACCGCGTCGAGCGGCTCTTCCGCGAAGCCTATTCGCGCGCACCGACGAAAGCCGAGCTCGACGCTTGTATCGAGTTCCTCGCGGGGAAGAAGGACGAC
>CAYZGY010000234.1:0-897 GCA_964478085.1 uncultured Planctomycetia bacterium | reverse complement strand
ATGGAGGCCCCCGCCGGGCACGACCGACCAGGCCAAGCTGCAGCACCTCGAGGACCAGGTCGCCGCCGAGTCGGCCGCCGTCGCCCAGTTCGAGAAGCTTCGATCGGAGCTTCTCCGGCCGACGCGCGAGAAACTGCAAGCCGGAGTGGACGCGCGCAACGCGAAAGCGAAGGCCGAAGCGGCCGAGGCTCCTGCCGATTTGCGCCCGATCGCCCATTGGGACTTCGAGAAGGACTTGCGCGATCGCATCGGCTCGCTGCACGGCAAAATGGTCGGACGCGGACGTCTCCGTGGCGGAGCCGTCGAGCTCGCCGGAGGGATGGTCGCGACCGCGCCAATGAAGAAGACTCTGCGCGAGAAATCCCTCGAGGTGCTCGTCCAGCTCACTCGACCCGACCGTAAGGGTGGCGGCGCGATGACGATCCAGGACCTCCGCGGCCGAGGCTTCGACTCGATCGTCTGGGCCGAGGTCGAGCCGCGTCACTGGCTCGCAGGAAGCGACAACCACAGCCGCACGGAGCCCTTCGACGGAAAGGCGGACTACGACGCCGAGAAGCGCCCCGTCCGCGTGATCATGACCTGGGCTGCGGACGGCACGGTCCGCGGCTACCTCGACGGGAAACCTTACGGCCGCGGCTTCAAGACCGAGGGCCCCCGCCGTTTCGAGGCGGGCGACAGCCAGGTCGTCTTCGGTCTCCGTCACGGCACGGAGCCCGGTGGCGGCCGTTCGCTCTCGGCAAAGATCTTCGAGGCTCGACTCTACGACCGTGCGCTCACTCCGGCGGAGGCTCTCGCGGCGAGCACGGGCGAGGTGCTCGAGCAGCTGACGGAAGCCCAGATCATCGCGGCGCTCGACTCTTCGACCAAGACGAAACTCGAACAACTCGACGAAGATCT
>CAYZGY010000233.1:1053-10212 GCA_964478085.1 uncultured Planctomycetia bacterium | reverse complement strand
CCGCACGAAGGCCGAAGAGCGGGTCGTCGCCGAGCCAGTGCTCGTGGTGCGATTCGTCACGGATGTCCCACTCGCGCTCGTCGTACTCGCCGTCGCTGGTCGACGTCAGGAGCCACGCGTAGAAGCGCCCCACGCGTGACGCATCGATGAGCCTTCCGGAGTCGGCGAAGCTCGCGTACTTCGCGCGGTCGGGGAAGACGCTCGGATCGGCCTCGAGCGCACCTTGCATGAGGGCCGTGTCGACGATGCCCGGAATCGCGACCGTCGAGTGGATTCCCCGCTCGACGAACTCGACACGAAAGCAGTCGACGAGCATCTTCGATGCCGCGTACGAGACGCAGTACGCGGAAGCGCCGCTCCTCGCCTTGAACGCCGACATCGACCCGACGACGAGGATACGCGCACCGCGCGCGCGAGGCGAGGGAGGAGCGCTTACGTCAGGAAGAGCCGTCCGCTCAGGTTGATCCCGAGGATCTGTCGCCACGTGCGCCGGTCCGTTTCTGCGAGCGACTGGAACGGCATTCGGCCGGCGCCGTGAAAGAGGTACGCAACCTCGCCATCGGCGTCCTTCGCGAGCTTCGCGCAGCCCTCGTCCGTCGCGAGATCCGCAGAGACACACGCGACGTCGCCTCCACAGAGCTCCGCAGTCTCTTCGAGCGCCTCGAGACGACGGCCCGCAGCGATGATCCTCGCACCACGCTCGGAAAGAAACCTCGCGACTTCGCGACCGATAACACTTCCGGCTCCCGTCACCACCGCGAGCTTCGTCGACTCGGAGCTCATCTTCGCATGCCGTCCTTCCGTCTCCGCCTTGCCCTTCTCTTCCGAACGTCACTCCGTGAAGCGCCGACGTCGGTACTCCTCCTTCAGGAGTCGATCGATCATCTCCGGCAATCCGGCGCAGGCGAAATAGCCGACCGTGCGCCCGATGGTCTCGTCGGGCTGGACTCGGTCCGCCCCCTCGACCTACGAGGCCGAGGTCGAGTTGACCCGAAGAACCGCGTCGGGCTCGTCGTCGGAGCAGAACTCGACCGGAAAGACACCGTCGAAGGAGAAGCGAAGCGTCGGTTCGGCCGTGTAGATGCTCCGCCAGAACGCTCGAATCGTCTCCACGTCCTCGACCTCGACCGCGAGATCGTAGCCGTAACCCGACGACTCCGTCCCGTGAACGCCGATGCGCTTCGTGCTTGGGAAGGACGCGCCCCGCGCGTGCAGATCCTCGGCGAGCAGGTTCGGTGGGTAGCGGCTCCGGTATTCGAGCTTGAGGTCGTCGAAGCGCAAACAAACGGCGACCACGACCAGGGCGAGACAGGCGCTGGCGAGCCCGCTGGCGAGCCCACTGGCGAGCCCACTGGCGACTCTTCTCTTCACGATGACAGTCCTCGAATGGCAGCGTAACCGATCCGGCCGCAGGGACAAAAGCAGTGTAAGACGACGCCAGACGACACCCTGATCGCACAGCATTCATGCGACCGAACACTTTCCGTGCTGAAAACGTGTGCAGGGCGAGTTCAATAGCCTGAATTCCACCGCACGCCCGAGGAAGCTCCGGACGCCGTTCCAGCAGTCTTCGAAAGGCCGTCGAATTCCCCTAAGTCGCTTAAGAGTCGTTGATTAATACCGAAAAACCTCCCCCTGAAGGGCTTTTTCGGTCCCCGAGGAACACCTCTTGCTTTCTGCAAGGCTTCGATGGACGTACCCACTTTTTTCAAGGAGACGAGAGTCCGATGAGGGAACGAGAACCACAGGTGATGAGGCGGTTCACGGTTTGGGTGGCAGCAGCGGCTCTGACGAGCCTCAGTTTCGGTACCGCGCACGCCCAGGAAGAGGCGTCCGGCCCCAACAACGGTAAGGTATCCCTGTCCTTCGGGCTCGATGCCGCGAGCGCGTACTACTTCCGCGGTATCCCGCAGGAGAACCAGGGCGTCATCTTCCAGCCCTCGGCGGGAATCTCGTTCGCACTCGCGGACGAGGCCGGCCCGCTCTCGAACATCGCGCTCAACATCGGCACGTGGAACAGCTGGCACACGTCGGGTTCGCCGTCGCAAGGCTGGTACGAGTCTGACATCGCGCTCGGCTTCAGTGGCGATCTGCCCGCCGGCTTCTCGGCGAGTGTCGACTACATCAACCTCTTCGCCCCGACGGGCGGAGGCATCTTCGCCGAAGAGTTCGACTTCGGTCTCTCGTGGGACGAGTCGACGCTCCTCGAAGGCCTCCCCTTTTCGATCGGCCCGTCCGCGGTCGTCGCGATCGAGGTCGACGGTGGCTCCGACAACGGTAGCTTCACGTCGAAGGACGAAGGCATCTACCTCCAGCTCGGCATCGAGCCGAGCATCCCGCTGACCGAAGGCGAGTACGGTCTGACCCTTTCGCTGCCCGTCACGGCCGGCTTCAGCCTCGACGACTACTACGAGGACGGCGCCGGTGGCGACGACTTCTGGGGCTTCCTCGATGTCGCCGCGGCGGTCTCCGTGCCTCTCGCGTTCGTCGACCCCGCCTACGGCAGCTGGAGCGCGAGCTTCAGTGTCCACGGAATCTTCCTCAACGACTCCGTCCAGAACATCGGCTCGCCTGCAGGCTTCAACGTCACCGACGGGGGAGACTTCGAGTGGTACGCGATGGCGGGCGTCGCGATGGAGTACTGATTCCTCCCTGCAACCAGACTCCTCCACAGCACGGTCTGTCCAGAACGCCGGCCGGCGTACGCGGCGGACCGTGAACCCTCTCTGAAGGATGGCCTTCGAAGAACGACTTTCTTCGAGGGCCGTCTTTCTTTCTGCGATTCCTCGCTCCTCAGCGGCAACGCGTGTCGTCGACGCATTCGCCGAGACGGTCGCTCTCCGTCGGATCGACCCCGCACTCGAGCGGGCCCGGGTCGGGTGGTGGCTGGAATCCGAGGAAGAGATAGGCGACGAGCAGGATCGGGTCGATGACCTCGACGGTCCCGTCGTCGTCGACGTCGGCTGCGTCGAGGCAAGAAGACACCGGCCCTCGCACGCCTCGGAAGAGAAACTCGAGGATGACGATTGTCCTCCGGCCCGAAGCGCGGATCACAAGGACCGGCCGCACCGTCCCTCGCAGTTGTCCCGGAACGCTCCCTCGCCAGTGCGAGAACAAGGCGAGCGGGGCCGAGCCCATCGGGTACGAACAGGCCGTCCTCGCCGATGTCGCTATCCCATTCGAGCGACACCGTCTCATCCGCCAAGATCACTCCCCTCGGCAACGTGACTCCGAAGAGGAGCTCGACCTGGCCATTCTGCGTCATTTCCCGAAAGCTGGACACGCCGACCTCTACCGGCTCTCCGGCGGCCGGCTCGTGCGTCGAGACGAGTAGAGGGCGAAACACCGGAGCCGTGTTATCTGTCGGCAGTGGCTCTTTGTTCGGCAATCCGACGCAGTTCCGTCGACCGCCCCCGGGAATGAGACAGAACCCAGGAATCGGATGGCACTATCCAAAGCTCGTTCGTCCCGGCGGATAGAACACGAAGTGGTCAGGCTGCTCGTGCGCCGGGAGGTTTCCCCACGGCTACGCGTCTGGGCGCCGGCCCTGAAGGACGACGAGAAGCAGAAGCGTGGCCTCCCCGCGAATCGCAGCGCTCTCGACGTTCGATGGATCAACACGGCCACGGCCGGCGGCAAGTCGGCGCACGACGCCGGGCTGAGGCACGGCGACCTGATCGTCCAGCTCGACGGCAAGCCGTTTCAGTTGACGAACAACCAGTTCAAAGCGCACTTGAAGCTCTACTACAAGATCGGCAAGAAGCTGCCCATCACGATTCTGCGCAAAGGTCGCGAGATCGATCTCGAGATCCTGCTCGTCGAATAGGATCACGAGCTACCCGATGACGATCGGCTCCGCGCGACCACTGCGCTCGCGCACCTCGCCGATGATCGCCGCCTGCCCGTAGCCGAGCTCCCGCAGCGCCGCGACACATTCCTCGGCGCGATCACCGGGGACGGCGGGGGCGAGACCGTGGGGGGCGTGGGGGACGGTCGCGAGGAGACCGCCCGCCGGCTGCGGATCGAAGAGGAGCGGATACTCGGGAATCCTCGCCACACGCTCGATGTCCGCGATGGCGCGACGCAAGCGGACGTTTTGCGGCTGAAGAGAGCTCAAGATCCCCATCGCGACCGTCTCCCGTGCACCGTCGAGGATCGGAATCGCGTCGACCTCGAGCCGCGCATCGACGATCGACGCCTTTGTCATCTCGACGAGGTGACCGAGCAGCCCGAATCCCGTGACGTCCGTGCAGGAGCTCGCCTCGTGTGTGAACAGGCACGACGCGGCCGCACGATTCGACTCGAGCATCGACTCGAGCGCCGCCGTGATCCATCGCCCCTTGGCGCGTAGACGCATGTGCGCTGCGAAGAGCGTTCCCGTGCCGATCGGCTTCGTCAGGAGAATCCGGTCACCGGGCCGCATGCCGCCCTTGCGCAGGAGATCCGACTCGGCGGCGATGCCGTTGATCGCGAAGCCGAGCGAGAGCTCCGCTCCTTCGCTCGTGTGCCCGCCGACGAGCGAGACGCCTGCCTCGGCGAAGACCTCGAGCGCTCCACGCAGCAGCGACTCGAGCGTATCCTCGATCTTGGACTCGATCGCGAAAGGCAAGGTCGCGACAGCGAGCGCGGTCTTCGCCTCCGCGTTCATCGCGAAGACGTCGCCGAGACTGTGATTCGCCGAGATCTTCCCGAAGACGTAGGGATCGTCGATCATCGCACGAAACGAATCGATGGTCTGGACGAGGACCTTGCCCTCGGGAACCTTCGTCACCGCGGCATCGTCGGGCGCGTCGAGACCGATGAGGACGTCGTCTCCCTTTGGCGTCTCGAGGCGAGCGAGCACACGCTCGAGAACGGTCGCGCCGACCTTCGCGCCGCAGCCCCCACAGCGCATCGCGACGGTCGAGATCTCACGCAGCGTCTCCTCGGTCGAGAGAACCGCCGGCACATCGATCGCCGCGCGCTCCTCCATCGCCGGGAGATCGTTGTACTTCTCCATGAACCGGCGATCGATCCAGTCCTTCCACTTCCACACCCACCGTCCCTCGAGGCTGAAGCGGCCACGCGACGCGATCGCGTACCGGTCCCCCGTCGAGATCAAGCCGAGGAAACGTCGCTGCGGCACGAATGGCTCGAGCGGCTCGTCGAGAAGCGCTCGGCGGAGGTTCTCGGTCAGCGGTGGCCCCTGACGCACGGCGAAGACGCCGGCCTTCTCACGCGGGTGAGCGATCGACGCCGCGACGTCACCCGCTGCGAAGATCTCGGGGTGCGAGGCCGAGCGCAGCGTCTCGTCGATCTTCACGAAGCCGCCCTCGTCGACCTCGAGCCCCGACTCACCGAGCCACGCGGCGGCGCGGGCCTGCGTCACCCACACGACCTCGTCGAGCGGCCATTCGCGACCGTCTCGCGAGGCCACGCCGCCCTCGTCGACCCTGGTGACCTCGACGCCCGCGTGCACGTCGATACCACGCTCGCCGAGCACTCGGACGAAGCGTCGGCGAACGCTCGCGTGATGAGTCGGAAGGATCTCCGTCGACGAGCTGAAGATGCGAAACTCAGGAGCTCGATCACCGCGCCCGATCTCCTCGAGCTTCCGACGGAGCGCGAACTGCATCGCGAGCGTCAGCTCGACCCCGCCCGCTCCGGCTCCGACCGTGCCGATCGAGATCGCACCGTCGGCGGCGAGCACGCGATCGACGAGCGCCTCCCAGCGCCCCGCGAAACCACTGATCGGCTTGACGGGAACGACGTTCTCCGAAGCTCCCGAAACTCCGGCCATCGACGGAGTCGACCCCGTATTGATCGAAAGCACGTCAAATGGAACGGGCGGACGTTCTCGGCAGATCACGCGCTTACCCGCGACATCGATCCCGGTCGCCTCGTCGTGAAAGAATCGCGCGTTCGCGAACTGCGAGAGCGGCCCGAGGTCGATGTGCACCTCGTCGTAGTCGTAGTGCCCCGCGACCCAGCCCGGCAGCATGCCAGAATACGGCGTGTGGACGTCGCGACAGATCACGGTCAGACGAACGCCGGGGATCGGTCGCATCCCGAAGCTCTTGAGCACGGCGACGTGGCTGTGCCCCCCACCGATGAGGACGAGATCTTTGAGGACGGGAGTCGACGACGACTGCAAGGGGGATCGCGTTCCAAGCGCGTTCGAATCGAGACGAGATTCCGAGCCGGGATTCTACCCGAGGCCTCGACGACCGCAAACGAGGAAGGCTCCTCAGCCTCCGAGGCGAGGGCTCGAGCTCAGAGCGTCTCGTCGAGCCACGCGTCTTGGTCAGTCCAAAGGGTGTCGAGCTCGGGAATCAGCCGCCCGATCTCGCGCCGGCAGGCCGGGCAGGCCTCGTGCGTCAGGAATCGTTCGATCACACCACGACCTCGTCGACGCGGAACCGTGATCGATTCATCGTGAACGAGTCTCCAGAGAAAACGGTACGTGTCACGCGTGTCGAAATGCTCGCAGATATCGACAGCGATCCACTCCCGTGCGAGACGCGCGAGAATCCTGTTCACGTGCGCGAGCAAGATGCCGGAGCTCCCGTCGCCTTCCACGTCGTTCGGAGCGACGAGCCCCATCCGTGAGCCGAGCAACGACCCGACGGGCACCTCGTCGAAGACACCGGAGAATTCGTCGAGCACGCGATCGACTCGCGAGCGAACCCGGTCCTCGCCTGTCTCGAACGACTCGTACGCTCCGTCCTCGAGCTCGTCGTTCCTCCTCCGCCCTACGGCAAGAGGCTCACCCGCGCCCTGCTCGAGCTCGGCCACGTCCGCCTCGACGAGTACGTGCCCGTTCTGCGAAAACCATTCGAGAATGACGCGAAGTCGAGCACGCCGCTTCGCTCCACCGCCACTCGGACGCCGGAGGAACATCCGCCCGGCCGGACCGATCTGCTCGCCGTGGAGCCCCGAGGTCGAATGTCGAGGGTGATTCGCGCCTGTGTCGGGCTCGACGGTCGCGAAGCGCACCCTTCGTCCCTCGAGCCCGGGCGTCGCGTCGCCGCTGAGCCACAGGTGAACACGAAGGTCCTCGTCACGCATCGCGAGCCAGCCCGCGACCGTCCCCTTCCGGATGTTGTCGATCTCTATCGACTCGACCTCGGCGTGTGATAGTCGAACGCCTCGTCGATCGTCAGCATCTCGGCTCATGTCGCTCACCTCCTCGTCGGGCGAAAAAGGAACAGAACGACGGAACGCAAACCCGCATCCGCTCGGTCAAGAATGCACGGATCCCTTCACCGGCGGAACTTAGGACAACGGGATCGCTTCACCACGTCGAGCGAGGTGTCTCGCATCTCAAAATCGGACGTCCGAATTCGGACACTCGCGTCGGCGCGCGTCGACTCAAGCGACCGGATCGGGCGCGACGGCAGCCTTGACGACCGCTCCGCCGAGGAATCGATCGGCGAGCGAGGAGAACTCGACCTCGTCTCCGAAGAGTCGACGTCCGCGCAAGTGGCGGGCCGCGCTCGACTCCCTCCAGCGCTCGGAATCCGGAATCCAGTACTTCTTCAGCAGCAAGAGGAGAATCGCGGCGCCGGCCGCTCCGAATCCGACCCCGACGATGACGGCGAGGAACATCCCGGTCGCTGCGTGAGTGGTGACGTTTCCGTGGAAGCCGAGGAACAGCGCCTCGAAGACGAGCACGGCGAGCACGGCACCGACGGGATCGTTGAGGATACCTTCCCACTTGAGGAGCGAGCGGACTCGCCCGCTCGGCTGCACGTGCCGCAGCAGTGGAAGAACGACCGTCGGCCCCGTGACGACGAGAATGGCGCCGAAAAGCGTCGCGAGGCAGAGATCGAACTCGAGCAGCCAGTACGCCGCCGCGGTCACGAGCCCCCACGTGATCAGGCCACCGAGGAGGATCAGATTCCGGACGTCCTTCCCGATCGCCGGGAGCCCGGAGATCTTGAGGCTCAGGCCGCCCTCGAAGAGGATCACGACGACCGCCGGCGACGCGCCCGGGAGGATCGCCGGGCCGAGAAGCGATTCGGGATCCAGAAACCCGGTGATCGGACCGGCGACGAACCCGCAGACGAGCAGGAGCAGGATCGACGGAAGCCGCAACCTCCACGCGAGCCACTGCGCACCGATGCCGAGGCCGATCACGCCCGTCAAGGCGATCAAGATTTCGTAACTGATATCTTCGGCCATGCGACTCGTGCGGAATAACGGACCTTGCGCCAGCACCGTACGCCGCGTGCTCGGAGGGGTCCTCGTCTCCCGTATTCGTCGGCAGGAACGAGCCCGAAAGGACCGCCCTTCACCAAGAGAACACGAGATCCTGACGCATCGACCGGCGTTCGTAGGCGAACCCGTACATCAACGCGTTTTTCCGATGCATCACCGTGAGGGCGAAGGGATAATTCTCGTGGGTTTCTGAAGCCTTCGACGACAACATGCGACAGCTCATCCGGCAAGCCTCGCGGGCTGCCCGTCCAATTCTCGTACGTTCGACGAGCACGTATGGCGTGCTCGTGATCTGCGCGTTTGCGACTTGTGCGGTGATGTGGCGAGAAGCCTCGGCGCAGTTCCGAGAACCGACTCGACTCTCGAGCCCGGACGCGGAGCTCGGGGAGTTCGCCCTCGGCGCGGATCCGTTCAATAACGTGCACGCCGCGATCGTCGAGGACGGACACGTCGTTCTGACGAGCTGGCTCGCGAGCGGGGACCGTCAGACGACCGAGATCGCACCGACTGCCGGAGAGCCCGAGCTCGCGTTCGGCTCCGTCTCCGTGCATCTTGTCTATTCGCACGATCCGAGCGAGCCGAACGGAGTGGCCGCCGGCGGTCAGCCGAGCTCGGAGCGCAGAATCTGTCGCTCATCCCGCGTCGGCCTCTCGCTCGTCGGTCCGATCGAAGCGTCGCAGGGGACGGAAGGCTGTCGGCGACCCGACCTCGCGCTCGACGCTCTCGGGAACCCCGTGATCGTCTGGGAAAGCTCGACGACGAAGGTCATCGACGAGAGCGGCGACGGAGAGGTCTTCCTCGTCTCGGACGACTTGGGCCGTCGATCCTTCGGCTCGGGAAGCTGGCCCAGCGTCGAGGTCGATCGAAGCGGCCGCACTCACGTCTTCTTCCTGCGGAACGGCAGAATACACTACGCGCCCCACGCGGGCGCGCGCGAGCCCGGAACATTCTCGAAGCCGC
>CAYZGY010000233.1:0-1043 GCA_964478085.1 uncultured Planctomycetia bacterium | reverse complement strand
TCTTCGCTGAATCGCCGGAGGTTCAGGAGCAGCTGCCGCCTCAGGGCCCTCCGCAGACCGGCATTCTCGATGGAGCCGTCGTCCAGCTCGCGTTCGAGACCGAAGGCCGCATCCTCCTCACCGACAACCGCAGCGGCGCTTTCGCAGCTCCGCGGGAAATCGACCGCGACGGCACGAGCTCTCCCGACCTCGAGGTCACCCCGGCGGGGCTCGTCGCGCTCACTTGGATCAAGGACGGCGACGTCCGATTCACGGTCGGAAACAGCTTCTTCCTCGCGGAGCCCGAGACGGTGTTCGAGACGCCGGAGATCGAGTCGTCGCCGATGATCACGGCCGACCGCTTCACGAACCTCCACATCGCGTTTCGACGCCAGGCGAGCGGGCCGATCCAGATCGACGGCGCGAGCGGGATCTTCCTGACGACGAACGCAGGCCCCCCTGTCCCGAAGTTCCGCATCGAGCCCGCCCAGGGCGAGGTGCCGCTCGAGGTCCGCTTCTTCGACGAGAGCGCTGGCGACGTCTCCGGCTGGGAGTGGAGCTTCGGCGACGGAGCGGAAAGCACGCTGCAGAATCCGGTCCACACCTTTACCGCACCGGGCGAGTACGAGGTGACGCTGCGCGTGCGAGGACCTGGCGGCGAGAGCGCCGTACCGGCTCGACACACCGTCCTCGTCAACGATCCGAGCAACGAGCTCTGGCTCGCCGACGTACGCGCGTTCACGGGACAGAAGGACGTCTTCGTGCCCATCATCGCGACCTTCGATAAGCCGGCCCAGGGGTTCCAAATCTCGGCGCGCTTCGATCCGGCCGTCCTCGAGATCCGAACGGTCGAGTTTCGCGCGACGAATCTCGGTGGCCTCGGCCCCGAGCTCGCGGAGTTTCACGTCTCCCACGAGCCCGACGACCCTTTCATCGTCGCCGGGATCCTCTTCGACATCGAGCCGCCCTTCGACAAGCGCGCTCTCCCCCCGGGCGTCAATCAACGCCTCGCGAACATCGTCGTCGACATCCGACCGAGCCCGACCCACGTGCCCTTCACGGAA
>CAYZGY010000232.1:0-10244 GCA_964478085.1 uncultured Planctomycetia bacterium | reverse complement strand
GTCGATGGTCGACGATGGTACGGGTGGGGACACGCTCGCTGAGGACTCGACCTTCACGGCTGTCGTTCCCACGCACGCGAACCGCTCCTTGGTTCGGTATCGCATCACCGTGACCGACGCGAAGGGCAACTCGGTGCGCGTTCCGTATCGCGACGACCCGTCGCTCAACTTCGCGTACTTCGTCTACGACGGAGTTCCCGAGTACGCACCATCACGACAAACTGTTCACCGAGACGGTCTCGGCCACGTCTACTCGCCCGAGGTGATGACCTCGCTTCCCGTCTACTTCATCATCACACGCAATGAGGATGTCGTCCGGTGTGTCGCCGCGAGCGCTTTTCAAATTCCGCAGGGCAATACGGCACGCCACACCGAGAATTGGGAGTGCGCGTTCGTCTACGACGGGATCGTCTACGATCACGTGCGATTTCGCCTCCGCGGTGCCAACGGACGATATCAGGTGCCGCCTGGGAATGGCGGAATCGCGGGTAAGCGCCACTGGCGTTTCCGCTTCAACAAGGGGCACCATCTCCAAGCGCGCGATCGATTCGGGAACGAGTTGCCGTCGAAGTGGCGCGTTCTCAATACCGGACGAATGTTCGGAAACCGCCTCGACGGAAACTGGGGGCTCGGCGATCAGGTCAACGACCTCCTGTGGAACGCGTACGGTGTTCCGGCGCCTTTCGGTCACGTCTTTCACTGGCGAATGGTCGACGACGAGGTCGAGTCACCGGCCGGGGCCGAAGGTCAGTACCACGGCGACTTTTGGCGCATCGCGCGCGCGTTCGAGAACTACGACGCGAACTTCCTCGAGGCCCACGACCTTCCCAAGGGAAATATTTACAAGCTGGTCAATCAGACTCGAAACGCTCTGGATCAACAGCGCTACCAAGCGCCCGACGCCCCAGCGCGGGGCGAAGATCACAACAACATCGAGTCACAGCTCCGCGGGAGCAAGAGCGAGGAGTGGCTTCACGCTCACGTCGACTACGACAAGTGGTACCGCTACCACGCCATCGTTCAGGCGATCAAGCACTACGACTACTGGCCCGACGCGAACAAGAACGCGACGTGGTACTTCTATCCCGAATACACCGAGGGAAATGGCTTT
This sequence comes from uncultured Planctomycetia bacterium, assembly GCA_964478085.1. GTDB lineage: Bacteria > Planctomycetota > UBA8108 > UBA8108 > UBA8108 > CAYMLL01. The sequence goes on along the minus strand of CAYZGY010000232.1, from coordinate 9,133 downwards.
CTAGGGAAGATGTGGACCCTGCCGTTCGATACGGACGCGACGTGGGGTCCGACCTGGAACAGCGGTATCGACCGGCCTTTCGATGCGATCTTCTCCGGAAGGAAGACGCGGATGCAGCAGGCGTACCGTAACCGTGTTCGCGAGGTGCGCGATCTCCTCTGGCAGCGTGATCAGCTCGCGCTGGTCATTCGCCAGACCGCCGCGTTTCTGGACGCGCTCGAGGAGCCCGACATCGATCGCTGGAGAGACGCACCTCCGACCGCGGGGCGGCAGTTCTTCGCCGCGTCGAGTCAACGGACGCTCGAAGGCAAGATCGCCGACATGCTGCGCTTCGCGTTCACGGGCGGCAGCTGGCCCGGCGGTCCGATCGGGGACGGTGGGCGGGCCGCGTTTCTGGATTCGTTCGCAGACACCGCACATCGGAACACTCTCCCGAGGCGCCCGAAGATCGAGTACCTCGGCGCTGACGGTTTTCCGGTCGATGGGCTGTCCTTCCGCGCGAGCGAATTTGAAGATCCACAGGGGATTGAGACCTTGCGTGGGACGGAGTGGCGAATCGCCGCGGTGACGCCGATCGAGAACCCCGAGAGTGTCGCCCTCGATGATCCGGTCTGGCGCGAGGCGCCGGTCGAGCTCGAGATCACGCCAACGTGGCTGAGCGAGGCGGTCGAGGTTTCCCCAGCTCCCTTCACCTTTCCCCGTGCGCCGCGCACGGTCGGCAAAAACTACCGCGGCCGTGCACGCGCTGTCGACGAGACAGGCCTCACGAGCCACTGGTCTCTCCCCATCGAGTTCATCGCCGGCATACCGAGCTCGACGGTCGACGTCGTCGAGTCGCTGCGAATCACCGAGCTGATGTACAACTCGCGCGGTGACGAAGGATTCGAGTTTCTCGAGATTCAGAACATCGGTACACAGACGATCTCGCTCGAGAACGTCCGGTTTACCGACGGCATCGAATTCGACTTCGCGAACGCCTCGATTCGGTCTGTTGGTCCGGGCGGATACGTCGTGATTGTCCGTAATCTCGAGGTCTTCGAGACGCGCTATGATACGAGTGAGATGCCGATCGCAGGAGCCTACGACGGCAGCCTCGATAACGCGGGTGAGGTGATCGCGATGACCTACGGCGCATCGCGGGTCATCCAGGAATTCTCGTACGACGACACTTGGTACTCGACGACCGACGGTAGCGGCTTGTCGCTCGTCATTCGAAATCCGACCCGCCCCGTGGAGACATGGAACGAGCGGGAGAGTTGGCGCGCGGGATTCGAGCTCGACGGATCGCCGGGTCGAGAGGATGTGCTCGACGAGGGTGGCCTGGTCCTGGTCGGTGACCTCTCGACAAATGCTCGGCGGGATGTCACCGATGCCGTGCTGCTGCTCCGTTTCTTGTTCTCGGGTGAGGGGACACGACTTCCGTGCGAGGGCGGCTCGCTCGAGAGCGAGGGCAATCTCGTCCTCGCGGACGTCGACGGAGACGGACGCTTGACGACGAGCGACCCGATCGTTCTCCTGAACTTCCTTTTCTTGCGAGGGACCATGCCTGTGGGTGGTCAGGATTGCGTCCTGGCGCCGGGATGTGCGTTCGTCTGCGACCGTTGAAACGCGAGACTACGACTGGAGTGAAACGAGAGACGATCGATGATGATGATGACGACGACAAGACGGTTCCCCCGCGCCGTTACCATGCTGACACTGTTCGCTTCGGCTTCGCTTGTCTCGGGATGCTCTCTTTTCGAGGTGACCGGTCGCGACGAGGGCGACGATAGCGGGGAGGAATCGAGAGATGCCACGGCGGCCGACGTCGATCGCTGGATCACCGAGCTCTCGAACTGGGGGCGTTGGGGCAAGGAAGACCAGCTCGGCGCGCTCAATCTCAGCACGCCCGATACGCGCCGCGCGGCGGCGGCGCTCGTGAGCGAGGGCGTCTCGGTCTCGATGGCTCGCGACGTGGAGACGGAGAAGGCCGTCGACAACGGGAACCCCTTCGAGCACACGATGAAGTCGACGGGGGACGACGGCCACGGGCACTGGGCCTCGGATAACTTCTCGGTCGCCTACCACGGCTACGTGCACACGCACATGGACTCGCTCTGCCACATCTTTCATGACGGGAAGATGTACAACGGCTTTCCGCGCGGCGACGTCAAGAAGACGGGCGCGGAGCACCTCGGCATCGAGAACGTCAAGGATGGCATCTTTGCCCGCGCCGTGCTTTTCGATATTCCGGCGCTCAAGGGCGTCGATTATCTCGAGCCCGGCTCCGCGATCTACGTCGAAGACCTCGAGGCCTGGGAGAAGAAGGCCGGCGTGCGTGTCGGTTCGGGCGATGTGATCATCATTCGCACCGGGCGTTGGGCGCGTCGTGACGCGAAGGGACCCTGGTCGGTGGGCGAGGCCGGCGCTGCGGGTCTCCACGTATCTTGCGTTCCGTGGCTTCGCGAGCGCGACGTCGCGATCCTTGCGAGCGATGGCGCGAGCGACGTGATTCCGTCGCAGGTGGACGGCTACTCGCACCCCGTGCACCTGATCACGCTCCATGCGATGGGCGTGCACATCTTCGACAACCTCGAGCTCGAGGCGGTGGCGGCTGCGGCGGAGAAGTTCGGTCGTTGGGAGTTCCTTCTGACGGTCGCTCCGCTCGCCGTTCCCGGTGGGACCGGATCGCCCTTCAATCCGATTGCGACTTTCTGAGGGGCGCAACGTTCTGAGCGTCAGTCTCGATCGCCGAGTGTCCGTGCCACGAGCTTCCGATTGATCGCGATAGCGATAGCGAGGGCGATCGCCCACTGAACCAGGCAGGTCATCAGGCTGAACTTCGCGAACGGGTTGTACCAATCCTTCTTCGCGGAGCCGGCCAGCCACCAGACGAGGAGCAAGACGGCCTGCACCGGCACGAGCCACGCGATGATCCATTGCCACGCTCGCGATGGTCGCCAGTCGTCGACCGTGTCCTCGATGAGCTCCGTGCGCATCTTTCTCGCGCCGTAGCGAACGACGCAGAACGCGACGAAGGCTCCAGCGAGCATCAACGCGACGCCCCAGACGAAATCCTGATTCTCGAACACGCCGAGCCAGATCGCTGACGGCAATCCGAAGAGAATCCCGAGGGCGCAGACCGTTCCGACCGCGCGGCGGCGAGGGAGTCCCGCGTCGAGGAGAACTCGCGTCGCGAGCTCGATCATCGAGATCAGAGAGCTGAACGCGGCGAAGGAGAGGCCGACGAAGAAGAGGAACGTCAATCCGCGTCCGAACTCGATTTTCTGGAGCAGCTGCGGAATCCACAGGAACGTCAACCCGGTCGACGCGGGTCCGCTCGTCTTCATCACCTCGACAATCTCGGCCTGAGACTTTTCCGCCCCGAGGAGCGCGAAGACGGCCGCGAAGATCGTGATCGCCGCGAGCAGCGAGACCGTGTTGTTGCCGACGGCCGTGATGAACGCGTTCTTTACCACGCCGTGACGATGCTGCATGTAGATTGCGTAGCTCAGGATCAGACCCCAACCGGCGCCCGTGTCCCAGGCGTTCTGCGTCAGCGCATCGAGCCAGAGCCTCGGCTCGAGGAGCAGCTTCCACTCGGGCGTGAAGAGGAAGCGGATGCCTTCGCCGGATCCGTCGAGCGTCAGTGCGCGTACGAGACAGATCAGGACGACGACGAGGAGGCTGGGAATGAGCACCTTGTTGACACGCTCGATCGACCCGACGCCGCGAAGGACCGCAAGCCCGCCGAGCGTGATCGCGACGATGTGGAAGACTGCCGGCAATCCGCCCGACTGAAAGCTCTCCCAGACCCCTTGTGCCTCAGTGGTATTGGTTGGAAGCGGTTGAAGAGCGACGCGCGAAGCGTAGAACATGCACCAGCCCGCGACGACCGCGTAGTAGAAGAGGATGCTCGTCGCGACCATCGCGACGAACGTTCCCATCCACGCGAACTTTCGTCCGGCGACCTTCGCGAACGTACCGACGAGCCCGATGCGCGTCTTTCGACCGAGCGCATATTCGGCGATGATCAGCGGGATGCTCCACGCGAAGAGGAAGATGATCCACGCGATGAGGAACGCACCGCCGCCGTTCTCTCCGGCGTTCTGCGCGACGATCCGCGGGAATCGCCAAATGTTCCCCGTACCTACGGCGATACCGAGAACGGAGAGGATCAAGCCGAGGCGAGACGCGAAGAAGGGCTGGGAGGATTCTTGATTCGTCACGGATCGAAGCGCGTTGGGGGGAACCTGGAAGAACTTCTTGGTAGAGTAATCGTTCGTGGAGCAGAAAGGGGAGTCGATTTGCGAGGAGGAAGTATCCGTGCGTGAGCTGAGTCGGAAGTCGGGACGGGTCAAGGCCCGATCGGTGATTGCGGGCATCGTCGTGCTACTCTCGAGCGTCGCTCTGGAGGCTCGACGCACGCCTTGGGTCACCTCGAAGGTGAAGGGAGTGCCGGGAACTCCAGCGCCCTTTCGCGTCGTCGATGCGTTTCCCGCGCTGAAGTTCGAGCGTCCCGTCGCGGTCGCGGTCGCGCCGGGGAGCGGCGCGGAGGGCGAGCTCGCCATCGTCGAGTTCGGCGGCCGCGTCCTCGCTGTCTCCCGACGAGGCGAATCCCGCGAGCTCATCGATCTACGTGAGACGAGCCGCACGGGAAACGTCTTCGACATGACGTTCGATCCCGACTTCGCGAAGAACCGTCAGATCTACTTCTGCTTCAACGCGGACGGCCAGCAGCCGCGCACACGGGTCTCGCGTTTCCGTTTTCTCGATGGCGACGCGAAGAAGCTCGGGAAGATCGACCCCGCGAGCGAGGAGGTCCTCTTCCGCTGGAACGCGGGCGGTCACAACGGCGCGTGCCTCGACTTCGGTCCCGACGGCTACCTCTACATCGCGACGGGGGACGGCGTCGGCCCGAACCCGCCCGATCGCAACAACTCGGGGCAGGACATCTCGGACTATCACGGCGCCGTCCTGCGCATCGACGTGCGCCGCCGCGACGGAGAAAAGGCCTACGCGGTTCCCGCCGACAATCCCTTCGTCGATCGTGCCGGCGCCAAGCCCGAGGTCTGGGCCTACGGCTTTCGCAATCCCTGGCGCATGGGCTTCGACCGCAAGACGGGGGAGCTCTGGCTCGCCGACGTCGGCTGGGAGACGTGGGAGATGGTCCACCGCATCGTTCGGGGTGGAAACTACGGCTGGAGTCGCATGGAAGGACGCATGCTCCTGCGTCCCGAAATCGAGCCGGGTCCGACTCCGATCATCCCGCCCGTCAAGGATCACCCGCGCTCGGAGGCCAACTCGATCACGGGGGGCGTCGTTTATCACGGGGCGCTTCACGAATCGTTGCGCGGCGCGTTCGTCTACGGTGACTACGTCACGGGACGGCTCTGGTCGCTCAAAGAGGGCGCGGACGGCGCTTACGAGTGTCGTGACCTGGCGGACACCGATCTCCACGTGATCGACTTCGTCGAGGACGAGGGGGGGCGGCTCTGGGTGCTCGACTTCGACTATACCCAGAAGGTCTGGGAGATCGTTCCGTCGGGGCTGAAGCCCAACGTCGAGCCGTTCCCGCGCAAGCTGAGCGAGACGGGGATCTTTCAGTCGGTCGAGAAGCTTCTGCCCGCGCCCGGTGTCTTGCCCTACCGGGTCGTCGCGGAGCCTTGGATGGACGGCGCGAGTGCGGTTCGTCACGTGGCGATTCCGGGGGGCGGAAAGGTCGGGCCGAATCCGCAAGCCGACTCGCCCAGAGCCTGGGCCTTCCCCGAGGGAACTGTTCTCGTGCGAACGCTTTCCTTGCCGGCAGCTCTGGTCGAGAACGGGAGGCCTGGAGCTCGACAAAACGTCGAGACGCAGCTCCTTCACTACGAGCTCGGCTCGTGGCGACCTTACACCTACGCTTGGAACGCGGACGGGACCGACGCGGAGCTCATCGGCAGCGCAGGTGAGGATCGCACGGTTCGCGTACCGGATCCGCATCGACCCGGTGAAACGCTCGAGCGAGTCTGGAGGTACGGCGGCAGCGGCGAGTGTACCCTTTGTCACAACGCGCCGATCGGCTCCGTGCTCGGGTTCGAGCGGGATCAGCTCGACGTTCCGATCGGCGATGGCTCGTCGTCCTGGCTGACGCTTCTCGCGAGCGATCGCGTCATCGATTCCGAGGCCTCGGCGATGGCGCGGCGGATGCCGAAGCTCGTCGACCCGCACGATACGACGCAGCCTCTCGAAGAGCGGGCGCGTTCGTACCTCCACACGAACTGCGGAGTCTGTCACAACTCCGGCGGCGACACGACGATCTCGATCTTCTTCCGTCGCGAGCTTTCGTTCTCGGATCTGAAGGTGGCGCGTCGTCCCGGTGTCGGCGACTTCGGCGTCGACCGTCCATGGATCTTGCGTCCGGGTGATCCGTTCGGCTCCGTGATGCTCTACCGAATGAACAAGCTCGGCTACGCGCGCATGCCGCACGTCGGTTCGCGTAGCGTCGACTCGAAGGGTGTAGCGCTCATCGAGGATTGGATCAGCTCGCTGAAGCCCGCCGAGAAGCGGACGACCGACATCGTCGCCGCAGCACTCCGTGCCGTCCGGGACGTGTCGTCGACGAACGCGGAGGTCGACGCGGCGATCGACCGATTGCTCGCGACGACTAGCGGGGCGCTTGCGACAGCGATTCGCATCCACCGCGATGAGATTCCGCTTGCGACGCGCCAGCGTATCATCACGAACTCGCAGCAGCACTCGAGTCCCGACGTTCGCGGCATCTTCCTGGCGATGGGGCCGGACGCCGAGCGCAAGTCACGACTCGGAGAGGCATTCGACGCGGACGTCGTCCTCTCGCGACGCGGGGACGTCAAGCGTGGCGAGCTGATCTTCCATAGCGACTCGAACCGCTGCAAGTCGTGCCATCCCTCGGCGAAGGGTGCAGAAGCCGCGAAGGACTCGCTCGGTCCCGATCTCCGCGGTCTCTCGAAGAAGCACGGCCGCGCCGAGCTGCTGCGACACATCGTCGAGCCGTCGTTTCAGATCGCGCCGGAGTACGCGACCTGGCTACTCGTGACGACGACGGGAGCGACGCACACCGGTCTGCTCGTCGAGAAGACCGCGAGGCAGGTGGTTCTCAAAGACGCCGAGAAGAAACTGATTCGCGTGCCGGCTTCGTCGGTCGCTGCCTTGACGCAGCAGAAGACGTCGATGATGCCGAAGCTCTTGCTCCGCGACCTGAGCCCGCAGGAGGCGGCGGACCTGCTGGAGTTTCTCGCGAAATGGAGTGATTGAGCGTTGGGGCTGGAAGTTCAGGGAGATTCTGGTGCTGATGGGCGACGGATGTCGAGATGACGTCACGACGCGGCGACCCGCCGCGTGGCTCGAGCGTCGCGTCGACCCGAAGGAACCGGATCGACGCGACGCTCGAGGTAAATTTGGGAGACGGAGAAAGTCAGAAACTACGGAAGATCGTCCTTTGTGGGATCGACACCGGGATCCGGAAACGGTGGCGGCGGGGGAGCCTCTCCGAGGAATAGGTATCCCGCGATCAGGTAGATGTCGGTGATCGTCAGGCGACCGTCGTCGTCGGTGTCTCCCGCGTCGTGAGGCACGGGCTCCGAGCCCGACCGGAAGAGGTACGCGCCCAGCGCGACGGCTTCGCGTCGGCTTCCTGATGGCGCGAAGCTCGAGTCGACCTCCGTCCGCGAAGAACTCGGGGACGCCGCTTCGTCGTGCTCGTACCACTGCTCGAACTCGAGTTGGCTGAAGAGCCCTCGACGCTGGTCGAACGGCGGCGAGACGAATGCCGAATCGGCCGTGCCCGCACCGATCGCGCGGCGGATCACGATCCCCTCGTCGAGAAAGCGACGGGCGACGATCGTCGACGCCTCCCCGTCGGCGAGCGAGAAGGACCAAGAGTCCGGCGTGATCGTGAAGACGTCCGGGACCTGCTCGGCCAGTGGGTTCCCCGCCTCTTGGAAGACGAGAGTGGCTCCCCTCGGAAGGAGTCGTGCGGGCGCCACGTCGAGGAGTCGCGCCCCGCGCAGCAGCTCGGCGCCCTCGTGCGAGAGTGTCACGATGTGGCCCCCGCGCTCGAGCTCGGTGGGATCTCCGGCGTCAGTCTCGTTCACCGTCAGATCGGATACCAGCGATTCGATCGCCTCGATGACGCGCTGGTAGAGATTCTCGCGCTCGGCCTGGTGAGTCCAAGCGAGAACCTCGACCCTCGACGTGGCCGGCTCACCCTGCCCGAGAAGCACCGATCTCGAGCTCACTGAGCTCGTCAGCGCGCACGCGAGAGCGATGAGCCGAGCCACGGCGCTGGCGCGACGCTGCCGACGGGCGACGAAACTGCGCACGCTTTCGATCTTCCGTCTCTCCTGAAACCGGAGGAGCTGGCTGAGGGGCTTCATCGTAACGAGTGCGGCCGAGCGACGCCAACTCGATCCGCGGTTGACAAGGGGCCGTGGGCCGACTGGACTGTGCGCTCCGTCTCGCCCGAAGCCTCCGCCCATCTGAGGAGACCCGTGAACGAGAGCTCGACCGATCGCCACGCCGTGCTGCGCGCGTGCACCGAGTCCTTCGGTGCCCCGGACGAGCGTCGTATCGGGATGCTGCGCTACTGGACCTACCTACGGATCGAGCGACCGCCGAACGCGCGCGAGATTCGTACGCTGTTCGATCGGGAACGCCTCCTTCTACGCTCGGGCTACTTCACCTGGGGATACGTGACGCACGTCGATCGCGGCGCGTTCGAGCGCGGTACGGACTACTTCACCGCGCGTGTTCTCTTCTCGCTCCGCACCGGTGATCCGCCGAGGGACGATTCGATGCGAATTGTCGCGGAGGCACTCGCGAAGTTTCCGATCGATGCGGCGCCCGTCTTCGGCGAGACGGTCCCTCCCGAGATCGCGGGGACCGAGCCGCTCGTGACGTCGACGATCTTCGTCTGTCGACGTCACCTGCCGCTTCATCGCCTGCGACGCTGGGATATTCCGATCCTCGCGAGCTACGACGAGCCCCACGTGGCCATGGTCGTGCCGTCGAAGTTCTGGCCAGAGTGGTTCGTCTCGGACTGGGTCGGCCGCGGCGGCTCTTGAAGGAGGGGACCGGGCGTCAGGGAAGAACGTCGTCGTCGTTACCCGCGACGCCGTCCGGGCCTCGCGAGGAG
>CAYZGY010000231.1:6651-10251 GCA_964478085.1 uncultured Planctomycetia bacterium | reverse complement strand
ATAGACCCAGCGATCATAGACCCAGCGATCATAGACCCAGCGATCGAGGTCTTCGACAGGACAGGGACTGATCTCCGGTCAGTTGAGTTCGGTCGAGCCGGGTGTCGCGGATTCTCCGCGTGTCGTATCCCCGCGTGTCGTATCCCCGCGTGTCGTCCCGAGACTCGCTCGAGGGGGAGGTCGATCACGAGACGTTCGCGGAAGACGCTCTGTCCGTGGGCGCGATACTGCTCGAGCCAGTAGTCGAGCACGCGTGCGACCATGCCGGCCGAGCCCTCGTCGCCCCCGGAGGCTACTGCCGAGACACCGCTGATCTTGAACGACGTCGACTCGCCGAATTCGTCGACGGTCGCCTCGAGCTCGCCGCCATGACTGCGAGCCCATGCGCGGATCTGCTCGCTCACTTGGGCGTTGTGCCCCGATTGCTCGATGCGCGTCGCGAGCACGAGACCGCTCGTGTTGTGGAACGAGAGCTCGAGAAAGACGATCGTCTCGTCGTCATGCGCGTCGGGATCGACGTCATGCGCGAGAGTGTCTTCGAACACCGTTTCGTTCTGCATGGGAACCCGTGAGGGGCAACAGCGACTCGTGCTTGCCCGGGACCAAACGGGCTAAATCATGGGAACGAGCTAGCCGGGGTCAATGGGGTAGCGCGCCTACAGCCCGCTCTTTTTCCCTGTCGAGGGGCTTCTCTGGCGGACTCAAGGGAAGCAGCAGTAGGGGTTTACGACTGGGGCGTCGCTTTTCGGGCCGCTGGCTGAACGCCGTACGTTTCCTCCCGACCGGGAAAAGTCCCGCGGCGGACATCGTCGGCGTAGTGTGCGATCGCCTGGACCGCGACGTCCCGAAGCTGCGCGTACTGGCGGACGAATTTGGGAGGGCGTCCGCCCAGGAGACCCAAGAGATCGGCGAAGACGAGAATCTGCGCGTCGCACTCGACCCCGGCGCCGATCCCGATCGTCGGAATCTCCAGGGTGGCCGTGATGCGCGCAGCGAGCTCGCCCGGGATTCCCTCGAGCACGAGGCTGAAGGCGCCGGCGGCCTCGAGCGCGCGGGCATCTTCGACGATGCGTTCCGCTTCCTCCTCGACCTTCCCTTGGACCCGGAATCCGCCCATCGCGTGGACGGACTGCGGCGTCAGGCCGATGTGCCCCATGACCGGGATGCCGTTCGCGACGAGGGCTTCGACGAGCGGCACGCGCTCGCGCCCACCTTCGAGCTTGACCGCCTCGGCGCCCGACTGGATGAAGCCGATCGCGTTGCGCACGCCGTCCTCGACGCTGACGTGGTAGCTCCCGAAGGGCATGTCGGCGACGAGAAGGGCTCGCGAAACTGTGCGACGGACGGCGCGGACCGCGATGAGCATCTCGTCGATCGAGACCGGCAGCGTATTGTCGTAGCCGAGCGCGGTGTTCGCGAGGCTGTCACCGACCAAGACGAGGTCGATGCCTGCCGCGTCGACGATCGACGCCGAGATCGCGTCGTACGCCGTCAGCGCTGAGAACTTCGCGCCGCTGAGCTTGCGCGCACGGAGACCAGGCACGGTCACCTTGTCGGAGCTCGGTCGTTCGAGGGGACTTCCGCCCTGGCCCACTTGGGATGGGGTGCTCATCGAGTCAGGCTCCTCGGTTCGAGTCGTCGCAGCGCCGATGTGATCAGCGACGCGTCGTGTCGCAAACCCGTGCAGGTTGGGGTGAATCGATCGGATCGTGTCTTGTGACACAGTGCTCGATCGAGAGGGGGCTTCCCGAAAGTCCCCTGGAGAACATCAATCGTGGGGCGCCGGACAGCCGTCCGTCGTCCTAGACGCTCGCATTCGTAAGAATCTGATTGTGCTCGTCGACGAGGATCACGCGCGGCTCGTATTCGCGGAGCTCCTCATCGTCGTACTCGGCGTAGCTGGCGATGATCACGAGCTCACCGGGCTTGGCGAGGTGAGCGGCGGCGCCGTTGATGCAGATCTCGCCGGAACCCGGAGTTCCGGGGATCGCGTAAGTCGTCAGGCGCGCACCCGTCGTGATGTTGTAGATGTGGACCTGTTCGTGGTCGAGGATGTCGGCCGCCTCGAGCAGCTCCGTGTCGACCGTGACGCTGCCCGGGTAGTCGAGTTGGGCTTCCGTCACCGTCGCGCGGTGGATCTTCGATTTGAGGAGAGTGCGCCTCAAGAGTTCCTCTCCGAGGGGGTCACCGGATGGCTTCGTGCCGGCCGGGCGGGCTTTCTCGCGCCTGCTGGGAGAAAGATACGAGGAACGGTGATATTATTCCAATAAATCTTTGATATGCTTGGAGATAGTCACAGGCTATTGATCGCTCGCCAGTCCGCGTTTCTCACCGAAGTCCGTCGACGCAGCAAGAGTTCGGTGAGAAATGCGGACTAGATCCCACACTTCCGGACGGCGTGACCTCGAGGCAACATGGATCTCCACCGACTTCGTGGTTTCTACACGGTCGTTCGTGCCGGCGGCTTCACCGCTGCAGCGAAACGACTGCGACTTTCTCAGCCATCGGTCAGTATCCAGGTCAAGAACCTCGAGCAAGAGCTCGGTGTCCAGCTTCTCGATCGTAGCTCGCGACGAGTGAGCCTGACGAAGGACGGTCAGATCCTCTACGAGATGGCGACGAAGCTCTTCGAGGCCGAGGACGAGATTCGCGCGGTCTTCTCGGGCTCCTCGCGCTACGAGGCGACGAGCCTCGCCGTGTCGACGAACCAGTCCGTCGCTGCGCACATCCTCCCACCGCTCCTCGACAAGTACACGGCGATGTTCCCGAACGTCGAGGTCAACATCCACAACCTGCGCACGGCCGACATCCTCGTCGCCCTCGAGGAGGGGACGACCGATGTCGGAATCATCCTCATCGACCCTCGCCGCGAAGGCCTTCGCGTGCGTGAAATATTGTCCTACGAGATGGTCCTGATCACCCCGCGAGATCATCCCCTCAGTCGCCGCCAGCGCGTTTCGCTTTCGGACATCACCGAGCATCCGTTCATTTCGTATACGCACGACACCGAGACACGCGAGCTCATCGATCAACCCTTCCGAACGGACAAGCTCAAGACCTTGGTCCGCATGGCGCTCGGCTCCACCGATCTCATCATCAAGTACGTCAGTCTCGGTTACGGCATCTCGATCATTCACAACCTGAACATCGATGAGGCAGACCGTGAGGAGCTGCACATTCGACCGCTCAAACGCTACTACTCGAGGCAGTACGTTTATCTCATCACGCGCGAGGACGATGAGCCTTCCCCCGCTGTCCAGGCCTTCGACGAGCTCTTTTGAGTTTTGCTTTGACAGCCTCCATCGACTGCGACAAAAACGTTCTTCACGCCTTCCTTCCGCACGTATTTCGCCTCAATAACTTCGTCCCCAGAAGCCGCTGAGAGGTTGCCGTCGTGAAGAAAAAGCAGCAGTTCGACTATGACGTCACCGTCGTGATCATGGGTGGAGGTGCCGGAACACGCCTGGCGCCGCTGACCTCCTCACGCGCCAAGCCCGCCGTACCTCTCGCGGGGAAGTTCCGGCTGATCGATATCCCGATCTCGAACTGCATCAATTCGGGCTACAACCGAATCTACGTGCTGACGCAGTTCAACTCGAT
>CAYZGY010000231.1:0-6641 GCA_964478085.1 uncultured Planctomycetia bacterium | reverse complement strand
ATGCCGCTCAATCGGCACATTCAGCAGAGCTATCACTTCCATCGATTCTCGCGTGGTTTCGTAGAAATCCTGGCGGCGCAGCAGACTCCTGATGATGCGGAGACACGTGGACGCGAGGACGACCAGTTTTGGTTTCGCGGGACGGCCGATGCCGTACGAAAGTGCCTCGGTCGACTCGAGGAAGCCGACGGCAGCGAGGTGCTGATCCTCTCGGGCGACCAGATCTACCAGATGGACTTCCGCCACATCATCGGTACGCACCGCGGTGATGGCGCCACCGAAGGAGCGGACGTGACGCTCGGCGCCGTGCTCGTCTCGAAGGAGCGCTCGCGTGACCTGGGTGTTTTGCGCGTCAATTCGGACGGCGACGTCGTCGCGTTTGTCGAAAAGCCCGGCTACGACGAAAGCAAGTATGATGGTCTGGAGGCGACTCCCGAGCTACTCGAGAAGTTCGGCGTGGATCCGAAGACGGGCCCCTGGTATCTCGCCAACATGGGCATTTACGTCTTCGAGTACGATATCCTCAAGGACTCCCTCAACGAGAACCGTACCTACGACGATTTCGGCAAGGAGATACTCCCCTCACTCCTCGGGAAGAAGCGATTCCGTGCGCACATCTTCGACGGGTACTGGGAGGACATCGGAACGGTCGGCGCGTTTCACGAGGCGAATCTCGACCTTGCGAGCGAGCAGCCCGCGTTCAACTTCTTTAATCCGGATTGGCCCATCTACACACGTGCGCGTCTCTTGCCCGCGTCGAGGACGGGTAACACGAATCTTACCAACTCGGCGATCGCTGATGGCTGCATCGTCGAAGGTGCGACGATCGAAGACTCCCTGCTCGGCATTCGCTCGATCGTGCGTGACGGTGTGACGCTGCGCCGGACGTACGTGATGGGCGCAGACGAGTACGAGACCGAGGCGGACCGCATCTCGAATCAGGCCGCGGGCGTCCCCGATATCGGCATCGGCCCTGGAACGGTCATCGAGAACGCGATCGTCGACAAGGACTGTCGCATCGGCCGCGATGTTCGACTCGTCAACGAGGCCGGTGTCGAGAACTTCAAGCAGGACGGATGTCCGGTCATCGTGCGAGACGGCGTGATCTGCGTCCCGCGTCGTGCCGTCGTGCCGGACGGATTCGTGCTGAAAGCCGAGAAGAACGATTAGTCGGTTTCGCTCGTCGACTCGTCGAGAAGCTCACGCAGTCGTTCCGCGCGGCGATGGCTTTTCGCTGCGTGGCGCGTGATCGCACGTTCGAGGTCACGCGTGCGCTCCTCGAGCCGGTCGATGCGACGTGCAGCGCCCGTCGAGCGAATCCAGCGTCTCGGATCGGCCCAGGCGAGCCACGATGGGCGCTCGTCGTCGGTCGTATCGAGCCCGTCCTCGTCCGCTGATTCGTCGTTCCGGTCCAGCTCGTCGCCGTAGCCGTCCTCGAGAAACGCCGCGACGTCCTCGATCTCCCTCGTCAGGCGTCCGCGAGACTCCTCGAGCACGCGCAATTTGCGCTCGCTCGTCTCGCTGAGTGATACCAGGCTCCGTTCGGTGGACTGGAGCTGCGCCTCGACGAGGTTCGCGATCGCTCCTTGCGAATCCTCCAACTCCCGAAGGCGCTCGTCGACGTCCTCGCGGACCTTCTGAAGCGAAGCGGCCAGCGCTCCGAGCTCGTGGGTAAAGCCCTTCTGCCCGCGACGGGACTCGTTTTCGAGACGCCTCGTAAAAAAGGCGAACTGATCTCGTACAAGGTCCAGAATGTCGGACTCGACGGAGCCGGCGACCGTATCGTCCGTATCGTCCGTATCGTCCGTCTCGCCCATGGGCTTCTCTTCAACAGCATCGAGCGCCGTCGAATCTCTCAGGGTAGCCCCGGAGAGCTCGTCGTCGTCAGGAGGGCGGACCCAACCTGCGAGCGTGCGGAGGGGGTTCCTCATGTCGTCTTCACATATTCTTACAGGCGCGCGCGGCTGGCTTCTCTTCGTACGCCGTGCGAGCCGGCGAGATTATAGCCGGGGGGCCGACCGCGCGGCAAGGTGTGCCATTTTGCCGCGTTTTGGCGGTCTCTGCACACGATCGTGGCAATTCTTTGCACCGACCTCTTCGCGCGCCTGGAGCTTGATTTTGGGCCCTTTGGCGTCAGAATAACCAGACCTTCGTTCAGGCTAGGTAGCAAAGGACCACGGCACAACGCATGACCTCGGTCAGTGACGACAAAAAGCTCTTCGACGTCGACGAAGCAAATCGCACCCTGCCTCTCGTCTCGCGGATCGTCCGCGACATCGTCGACGTCAACACGCAGATGCGCGACGCTCACTTGCAGGCACAACGACTCGTCGAGGACGGCGACTCCGAGCAAGCGGAGAAGTGCCAAGACCGCATGCAGGAGCTGAGCTACCAGCGCGACGAGTTCGTCGATGAGCTACAACGCCTGGGCATCGAGCTCAAGGACCCCAACCTCGGTCTCATCGACTTCCCCGCCATGCTCGATGGCCGCATCGTCTACCTCTGCTGGAAGCTGGGGGAGGAGAAGATCAGCCACTGGCATGAGCTCACGGCGGGGTTTGGTGGGCGGCAGCCGGTTGACGGGCATTTCTAAGCGCCGTTACGGGTTTTGGTACTGACCCGCGTGGTTTGTTTAGGGGGCTTTCGGGAAGCCCCCTCTCGATCTCCGCTGCGCTGCGATCGATTCACCCCGACCAGCAAGGGGGCTTTCGGGAAGCCCCCTTGTATCTTCCCCCTCCACTTGCCGCAGGCAGTACACTGCACGCGACATCCGGGGAAGGCCGCCCTCTCGATCTCCGCTGCGCGGTAACGCGAAAAAGCGTCGTCGATCAGCCCTTCTTGTTCGTCCTTCCGACGAACTTGCCCGTCGTCGTGTCGACGCGGATCAGCTCTCCGGCGTCGATGTGCTCGGGCACTTGGATCTGCAGGCCGGTCTCGAGGATCGCGTTCTTCTGACGGGCCGTGGCGCTGTTGCCTTTAACGTCGGGGTCGCACTCGGTGATGGTCAGGTCGACGGCGAGGGGGATCTCGATGCCGATGACCTCGTCTTCGAGGACGAGCGAGCGGATACCCTCCATGTTGTCGATGAGGTAGTTGCTCTCGTCGGGGATCTGCTCCTTCGTGAGCGTGAACTGGTCGTAGCTCTCGAGGTCCATGAAGTGGTAGCCGGACATGTCCCCGTAGAGGTACTGCACATTTCGCTTCTCGAAGTTCGGCTCGCCGATCGCGTCGCCACTACGGAACGCCTTGTCGACCTTTCCCTTCGTGCGGAGGTTGCGGGCGCGTACCTTCCAGATCGTGTTGCCGCCGCGCGAGGAGGGGGTCTGCACGGTGATGTTCTCGATCGTGCACGGGGCACCGTCGATGTCGATAATGAGGCCGCGTTTGAGGTCGCTGGGCTGAATCATGGGGGATGTCCTCGATTGGATCAGGAACGGCTCAGATTACCGTTTCGGCTCGTCGCATCAACCGTCTTTAGCCCGGTCGGCAGGGCGGTTTCGAGGCTTCGTGGTACGGGCCGAATAGCCTCGGATTGTGTCGGATCCGGCCTCGAGCGCCCGAAGGACTTGGCGGGCTTCGTCATCGTCGCGAGCGAACGCGTAGAGCATCGGCCCCCACGAGCTCTGCCCGACGCCCCGAGTCCCCGAGTTCCGCAAATGATCGACGATCTCTCGGGCCTTCTCGCTCGCAAACACGCCCCCCTGTGATGAGCGGAAAGGGGCGCCCGCCAAGGTGCCGAACTCGAAGATCCCCTCCGCGAACGCATCGAAGTCGTTCGACTGGACGGCGGGGAGAATTACCGACTCGGCGAGCTCGCGTAGACGATCGACGTCGGCCTGCGGAGGGGCGGTCAGCTCCGCGAACGATGATCGCTCCGCTTCGCCGGAAAGTCCTCGCTCGTCGCTGGGCCGAATGAGGACGACCCGCCACGCTTCCGGTACGTCTGACCGCGCCGCGAGAGGCGAGAGGGGCTCGTGAGGGGCCTTGCCGTCATCGACGAGAAAGCCGCCGTGAACGAATCCGTGGACGCCGATCGACGAGCGCAAACCGCGTCCGCTGATCTGCGCCAGCTCCTCTGCTCCGGGATCGAGCCCGTCGGCCCACGCACAGGCTGCAGCGATGGCGACGCCGAGCTGAGTTCCGGTTCCGAGGCCGCTGTGCTCGGGCGGGCAGCGAAGGACGCGAAGCTCGCCACCGATCTTCAGACCGAGTCGTTCGATCGCGCGTTCGACGAATTCTCGGGCGCTTGCCACGAGAACGGGCTCGGGGTGGCCGTTCAGCGAAACGCGATTCTGATTCGCGTCGGGGTAAAGCTCGACCTCGATGGGCTCGTACTCGACCATCATTCCGAGCCCGCCGAACTTTCGACCGCCCGATCGTTCACCGGTCGGATCGAAGAGACCGAAGTGGAGTCGTGAGCCCGTGCTGACGCGAATCGTCGTCACTTCGCGCCGTGCTCCTTGTCGATGCGCTCCTTCTCGACAAACTCGGTCAGAAACGCGAAGGCGCGGTGCTCGCGCTCGCTCCCGGTCTTCTCGACGAGGATGCGTAGCTCGTCGAACTGACGCAGGATGTCGTCGATCGGCAGAAACGCCGTGCGCGTGGCGAGGATCGCGGCTTCGAGAACGGCGTGGCGCGCGCGGTGGAAGCCGAAGAAGTCGCGGATGCGCTCGACGTGGACGACCTCGACCTCGATGGTCGTGCGCTCGGACGAGTCGTCGAGACTCCTCACACGAAACTCGTGCGCGCGGCACGCGTCCTCGAGCCGAAAGCCGCGAACGACTCCCGCGGGAACGACGGGCGCGTCGACACGCGAGACCGCGGCGCGCGCGAGCAGCTCGACGTCGTCCGTGACGTGAAAGACTCCTTCGCCGTGCGCCTTGAGATTGCAGTAGGTGCGCGAGGACGTGTACGGCCGCAGCGTGAAGCGCTCGAGCGAGTCCTCGACGATCGGACCCATCGGCGAGATGTTCGCTTTCGAGGTGTCGTTCGCGTCGATCGTCGTGACGATTCCCTCGAGGATCATCGTCTCCGCTTGCCCGATGTCCATCGCGGTCAGGCCGACTCGGAGAGCGGCGACGTCGGGACGAACGACTCGGGGATCGGCGCTCCCGTCGATTGCAGGAAGTTCGCGAGGAGGCGATGACCGAACTGCGTCAGCGCGCTCTCGGGATGGAACTGCACGCCGACGACGGGATGCTCGCGATGTCGCAGCCCCATGATGTAGCCGTCGGGCGTCACCGCCGTGACCTCGAGGCAATCGGGCAATCGCTCGCTCGAGACTTGAAGCGAGTGGTAGCGCGCCGCGATGAACGGATTCGGCAGGCCTTCGAAGACCGACTTGCCACCGTGGTGAATCTCTGACGTACGCCCGTGGCGCGGCTCGCCGCGGACGACATGGCCGCCGTAGGCTTCGGCGATCGCTTGGTGACCGAGACAGACACCGAGGATCGGTATCTCCCCGCCGAGCTCGCGCACGACGTCGAGGGAGATTCCGGCCTTCGGTGGATCGCAGGGACCGGGCGACAGCACGATCGAGTCGGGTCGCCGCTCGCGGATCTCGTCGATCGTGATCGCGTCGTTGCGTACGACGATCGTCTCCTGGCCGAGCTCCTCGAAGTAGCGCGCCAGGTTGTGGACGAAGCTGTCGTAGTTGTCGACGAGGACAATCACTTCGCGAAGAACTTGCCGACGTCCTCCTCGCTCGGCTCCGGCGTCGCGAGAGAGACGATCACGAGTGCCGCGGTCGAGCAGAACACCATGAAGGCGACGGGCATCATGCCCCAGAGGAGGAACTCGCCACCTGACTTCGACGCTTCGAAGACGTTCGGCAGGAACCCGAGCCAGAGCGCGGCGGAGACGATGACCGACGCGATCGCGCCTTGCTTCGTCGTTCGCTTCCAATAGAGCGACGCGAAGAGGAGCGGCGACAAGGTCGCGAATCCCGTGAAGCACCAGACGCCCATGTCGAACACCGATCCGGGCTCCGTGAGACCGATCAGGTACGCCGCCAGAACGACGGCGATGACGAAGATGCGTCCGTAGAGGATGCGCGTACGATCGTCGATCTGCTTCTTGGAGTATCGCGCTACGATGTCGTTCGTGAAGAGACTCGAGAGGCAGAGGAACTGCGAGTCCATCGACGACATGATCGCCGCGAGTACACCCGCTGCGATGAGTCCTGCAAGGACCTCACCCGAGTAGCGTGCGACCATCATTCCGAGAACGGCGTTCGGGGCCGTGCTCTCGGGTAGGACGCCCGTCGCCCACATGCCGAGGAGCACGCAGGGGATCCAAGTGATCAGGATGCAGATCGGGTGAGCGATGACCGTGAGCTTGAAGTTGCTCGCTTTGCGCGCCGTCAGCCAGTGCTGGAAGAGGTGCGGGAACATTCCGACGGAGAGCGGGATGAAGACGTACGTGAGGAACTGCAGATGATGGATCAGTCCTTCGCGCTGCATACGAGAGTGTTCTCGTGAGTTGCTCTCGAGGAGGTTTTTCGAGGCCTCCACCGGACCGCCGAGCGCGTTGGTGATGACGCAGAACGCGATGATTCCCATGACCATGAACACGAGCGTCTGCATCGTGTTGGCCCAGGCGGTCGCGCGCATCCCTCCGAAAAAGACGTAGAAGAGTACGAC